>NZ_KV797486.1:0-30300 GCF_001809385.1 Staphylococcus sp. HMSC055C03 | reverse complement strand
TCTACTTCATTCTAAAAGATCATAATTCTAAAACTAACTTAATAGGTGGGTCTTGTTCTTTTATTATCAACTCAGTCTTATGTGTTTACACAAGACTTACAACTTATAGCTATTTCTGTATCTGCATTATAGACTAAAAACTCTTAGTATTTGAACTTATCATCACAAGTTCTTCGGCCATCAATATGTAAAGATAGACTATCTCGTATATCCGCTCCTAATGAATCTAATACAAAATCTATTCCTTCAGTTCTCGCTAATTTAGCAGCAGGTACAAAATCGCTATCTCCAGCAATTAAAACTATTTTGTCTACTTGTTTTTTAAAAGCTAAAGAAGCAATATCTAACCCTATTTTCATATCCACACCTTTTTGTTGTAATGATAGATTAAAATCATTTTCTTGTAAATCATCTGTATCGATAGTTCCATTTAATAATTTCTTAGTAGCAGAATACTTTAAGTTGTATTCTACTGAACGATCATTTAATTCCCCTAATCTTAATGCTACTTTTCTCTTTTTACTTATTTCTTTAAAAAAATCTTCTGTCCACTGTTTTGTTTCGCTTATAGCAAAATTGATATTCTTTTTTAACAAAGGGTGGTAAACCTGTTTATCAATAGGTGGACAATCATAGTAAAATATTCTATATAATTTATTATGTATTTCCTGTTTAAAATGTTTTTCTTTCAAATGTCTATTACAATAACGATATAATTCATCGGCTCTTTGCTTTGCTGTAACTTTACCATATACTTTTGCACTTCTTTTTCTGTAGTATCCACCATCCACTAAAATAGCTACTCTTTCCATTTCGTCACTCCCAAAAAAAAACCATGATTTCGAAAGCCCCATATGGTGGGGTTCCTACTCTCATGGGTAAGTTTACTGTTTAATCTATATTTAAATAGTAACACCTATTAAATGTATTTTCAATATTTTTAGTGTTTTTTTGTGAATGTTTTGGTTTAATTACCTTTGCTTCGGTTTATTTCAGTTTATTTCCAATAAAAAAGAGGGCTACCCGTAGGTAACCCTCAATAAAAGTATAGAGATGATTTTATATTATTATTACAAGGTAAAACCCCTTGCGTTTGTATTATAACGCATTTTCTTAACTGATACTACCCCAAAGTTCGCCCACACCATGATTAGGTGGTGCGACACCGTTCCATGTACGGATTGGTAAATAGTATCGTTGTCCTTCCCAGTCATAACCGATCCAAACGTGGTCATCTTGAAGCATTACTTCTGTATAATCACACCAGCCACCCGGTTGAAAGTCATAAGCATGTGGGCAACTTGTGAATGGTCCGACAGTTCGTACCATAATCGGTTGATTACTGTTCGTAAATCTTGCCTTTTCTTCCATATAGTAAGTACCATAATTATTGCGTCTCCATGCTCCTGCAACTGGCTTTACTGTATTACTTGATGCACTTGTACCTTGAGCAACTGTAGCAATAGGTACTTTACCGTTCATATAAGCTCTGATTTGCTTAATAAAGTAGTCTTTAAGCTTCAATTGCTTATCTTTAGGCAATAACCCTTGCGTGACTGGATTAAAGCCTGTGTGGAGCTCTGCGCTTCTGTGTGGGCAAGATGTAGATGTAAATTCATTGTGTAGTCTTATAGTGTTTCTATTAGCTGGTAGTCCCCACTTCTTCAATAGTCTTGCACATTCTTGGAAAGTGGCTTGTTCATTTTTTAAGAACGTTTTATCATCTGCTCCTATTGACTGACAGACCTCAATACCGTAACCGTTCTTGTTCCCATACTCATTAGCAGTATGCCAAGCTATTTGAGATTCATCTAACGCTTGCCAAACAGTATTACCTGAGATATAACTATGTGCAATACCTGCCTCAAGTCTAGATAATGGCGCATTGACTAAACCATTTCTATACGCTTGTGCAGTCGCACCTTTGCTTCCCGCGTCATTATGAATAACAATAAACTTCGGATTATATCCACGCTTAGGTAAGTTGTACCCTTTTACTACATCTTTGACAATGTTTAATTTAACCGGTTTTGCTTTCTTTTTAGAATTAGCTTTTTTAATACTTTGTGTTGGTGATTGTGCTGAACGTGTCGCTGTTGCCGTTTTGAAATTGGGGCGAATAAACCACATAGGAAAGTCGTAATTATGATTGATAAGTTGAGCGACTTCTGTTTTAGCCATACCGCCGCCCCACCAGTTTTGGTCGAGTGATTGGAATGTATTATAGTTGCCGTCGATATTTCCGTTCGTAACAATAGCAACATGACCATAACCTCCGCCGTAACTTCTATTGAAAATAACAACGTCCCCTGGTTCTGCTTTGAATGAAGGTGTATTAGGATAAATGACAGCTTCTCCATCAAAATTATTAGCGTTAGGAATGTCCGCAGCACCTATACCTTTAAGACCATGTCCAAATAATTTATACCAGTACATATTAGCCAGATCAAAACATTGCCAGCCATAAACGCCGTCGAAGTCCCACCCTTTGCCTTTTAATTCATTAATATAAGCGATTGCTTCGTTCTTAGTCAGTGTTGCTGTCATTTGAAACACCTCCATGTTCATATTCATTCACATCAAATCCGATTTCATCCGAATCATCGGTGAAAGGCCGCGTTGTATCATATATTTTAGGTCGGAACTGTTGCACTTCAGGCGCATGTGCTTGATTCTGCCACTGAACCATTTCATCTGTATTATTACTATCTCTAGGCTTTGTATAAGTTTGTACAATACCACTGTCTTTAATACCTTTACTTGTCGGATCTACAATAACACCTAAGCCGACAAGTAAAGTAATAATTGTACCCGCTAAAGCACTCACTTGTTCTAATTGTGTGGATAAGTCTAACCCGAATAATTCTGTTACTTGTTTAATGAATAATAGTAAAGCGCCGATTAGCCCAGTCAATACTGTTTTATTTTTAATTCTTAATTTCCAATTCATAAAATCCCTCCGTATAGTAAAAAAAGCCGACGCAGTGCGCCGACTTAGAAAAAAGTTGCTGCAAATCCTAATGCGCCTACTAGCACAGTAGATATAGCACCAATGATTGCAACCCATATCTGCATATTTCCTTTTTGCCTTTCAGATACAAAGTTTTCAATCGAATCCAATCTTTTTACTGTTGTATCAGAAGTATGTTCAATATCTTTGATACGATCGTTAAACCCTATAAGGTTATCATTGATTTTCTCCAAAGTTTTATTTGTAGTTAATTGGCTTTTAATTAATGCATCGTTACTATCATTTAATCGTGTAACCAGTAGTTTTAAATCGTTATGCAATACTATATGCTTTTTATCTACTTCATTAATCTTCCCATCTATATTACGATTCGCTCTTTCCCATTCATGACGTAGTACATATTTATCTTCGCTCGGCATAAATTTCAAACCCTCCGAAAAACGTCATCACTAAATAGATACCTGATAAAGTAGCAAATTGAATAGGAGATAACCAATTAATTGCATTGTAAACACTGGCACTTGTGATAATAAAATACATAATGAAGGATATAAAACTTCCGATTGTGATTAGCCAATAACTTTTTTGATTTTGTTTAGGTAGTAGATAGCTTGCACACATTAATAAAATACCTGAAAGTAAAAACAATGCCCCCCAGCTCCATATTGGTAATAGGTTGTGTAATTCTCTGTAAAAAGCAGAATCGCCTAAAATCGAGTCTTGCTCAATTGTCCAGAACAACCCTCTCCACAACGTGAATAACCCTGTTCCGAATAATAGGGTGCTTGCTATCATCTCTGATAAAGTCAGTTTTTTCATCCATTCACCTACTTCCATCTAAATAAAAAAACACAAGCCTAAGCCTGTGGTTGTTCGTATTTCTCAACTGGAATATCTTTAAACAGTATTGAAGTTTTTTCTTTAAAACAACCATTCATTATAAAAAGACGCCTACTTAAGTAAGCGCCTTGTGATTTATTTATAATATAAATTTATCTTTTGTTAACCTAATGTCTTTTAAAGGTAATTTCTCGTCATAAGAAAATTTTACAAACTCATTTTCATTTCTATCTATAAGCTGTGCAGCAATTTTTAAAACGTCTTTTTCTTCACCTTCAATGGTATGACTGTTAATTTTTATTTTCATCTGAAATCCTCCATATTTTTTATTTGTTCTTCAAAATCTAGTAATTCTTCTGCATGAATAATAACCCCTAAATTAATTCCTAATTCAGTTACACCATAAGCAGTTTCATCTATACTTTCGTCTTTTACAATATATCCCTTGGTTTCCATAATGTTATCGGCAAAATTCACACCTAAAAATAAAAATCTTTCTTGTCCTAAATAGGCATTCCCCATTCTATCTGTATAACCGTTTGGATTATATAAATAAACAGGTGAACCACTTGAACCGTTTGTTATAGTCATGTCTATTAAAAATAATTTTTGGTTATTGAATTTAATACCTGGGTGTGTTGCAGTTATACCTTTTCTGAATACAGGTAAATTATTATATTCATCGCTTATACCTCTAGGATATCCAACCATTAAAATTTCCTCTACAAAATTTAAATTTTTGATCGCGTCAAGTTGAATATCTCTTTGTGTTAGATACGCAATGTCCATTTGGTGATTCTCATTGAAAATATCTATAGCAGGTATTGCACATAAATCAACATTACCACTAGAATGATTAAGTTTGATATTATTCACACCTGAGATTTCAAATATTTTTTTATTCACTATATCCCCTTCTGGCTTTAGAGATATTCTTATAGTGACTTTATCGGAATTTCCAATCACATGTTTGTTAGTTATGATGTAAGGATATGCATAGTCTTCTATTTCAAACACAAAGAAAAAACCAGTTCCTATGTTGTTCTCTGTCACTACTCTCACTACACTCTTAGTCATTTTTTCTATTCTATTCATTAAATAACTCCTTTTTAAAATATTATAGCATTATTTAATGAAATATGGATAAATCCACAAGCCTAAACCTGTGGTTGTTCCGGATATTCTTCACCTGTAATTTTTTTGTATTCTTCTTTCGTCAATGCATCTAGCTCCACATAAGTCTGAATATCCTCATTAGTGTAGCAGTTAATGTCATAAAAATATTTGATTGAGTCGAATCCTGGATACATATTAATTACTCCCTTTCATTTTTGTAATTTCGAGCATTGTTTTAGCTTGTTGTAATTCCATATCTTTCAAACGTTTTTCTTTTACTGTTAATTCTTTCATCGTTTGTGCCTGAATAATTTCGTTTTGTTCCAAACGTTTTTCTTTTTTTATAAGTTCCAATGCTAAAGAAGCTTGTTCTTTTTCTGATTTCATTAGTTGATTAGCTGTTTTAGTCACTTGCATTTGTGCTTTCGCCAACATTATTTCACTAGCGTTAGGTTCATACGGTGCTTTTTCTTCTTCATCTTCTTCAACAGAACGATTGTAGTCCCACTCTTCGTAACTGATGCCTTGCCATTTTCCGTTTTTATAAGAAATTGGCTCGTATAGTTCACTTGGTGGCATTTCTTCGGTATATTTACTTTCGTCATAAACAAAACGTTCGACACCTGTTTCTTCATCTACTACTGACTGAATAAGCTTAGGTGTACCGTTTGTTTTATCAAAAATCTGCTTGAACATTTAATCCCTCCTTATATAATCCAATTGTCTTGGTAGATAATGTAATCTGTACTATTATAACTATCACCATTATTAGGATGAAATTCTATATCCCCGCCAGAAATAATAACTTTAGGCGGTGTCTTATATGTGGTTGATACGCCTAACGAATATATCTTATTAGGTACAAATTCAGATGGGATTGTAGCAACTACATTTTTTTCGTTTGTAAGATTTTCGACACCTAAACGGACATACACTTGTTTGAAATCGCCGTTATCAATAACTCGATAAGAAGGTTCAAAGTCTGGTAGTGATGATTTTTTATATCCATTTTTGAGCGTAAGAGGTATCCAACCAGTATCAGATTGATCATTTGTAATTTCTTTCCAATCTGACCAAGATATGTGACAATTTTTCATAAAAATTCTGTTTAAATTAAAAGGTCTGAAAAAAACATGTTTAACAATATTATTGCCATATTCATACACTTCTAAAAAACCACTTTTGTCTAATGGCGAACCTGTGGGTGAAGGGCAATAATAGAATCCTGGCTTTAAATTACTTAGATAATCCGGATTATCTAATTCGGCATTAACTAATTTATGTGATTTACCATCATCATTAGTTAGTTTATATTTTTGCCAATCATTCACTTGTTCTGATGTAACCAAGTTATTTTGCCTAATGCTTTTTAAAACCTTATCGCTCGCTTCATTAACTTTATTTATCTTGTCTTTCGTTTCATCATTTAATTTAGTTGTATATTCGTCCACAATTAACTGTATGTCTAATATAGCTTGGCTTGCTTGTTGTCGGACAGATGCGTTTGTCGTATTTGCAATATCTTCTAACTCACTGATTGAGTCGTTCTTAACCTTAGTTATATCTGCTTTACCATCAGCCACCGCATTTTTCACTTCATTGACAAGTGTTTTGATGTTGCCTATATCATCTTCCATTTCTTTTGTACGTTGCTTAATTTCTTCTCGTAATCGGTCGAACATTCGAATGTGTTCTACTTTAGTGAATGATGAGACTTTATTAATCAAAGCATCTGCAACTTGGAAAGTAAATTCGCCTAATACTGCAGTTTGATTATTGTTTGGATTATCCGTGACGTTATTGACTGCCACGTAAATTTGACCAGTGACTTGTGTTGACGTACTCGCTTGTAGGAAATCTTTATCTAAGGTAATTTGCGCAATACCGTTCAAACCATCGACTACGTTTAATTTAAGAACTGTAGATACGCTGCCGTTAGTAGATTCAAAATAACCATGAACATCGACATTTTCATCACTGATTAGTAAAGGCCCATTGTCATTATAAATTTGAAATTGCAATGTAGCTGTGTTCTCGTCCAAATTATAAAAGCCAATTCCTAAATCAGAAATCGGCTTTAAATATGGTTCATTTTTAGCTTGATATTTTGCTATTTTATTCAATTCCATTATTTAGCACCTTCTAACTTTTCAATTCTACTTCTTAAATCTTTGTTTTCTTCTGACAACTCTTGAACCGATTTAACAAGTGGCGCGATAATTTCTGTATATCCTACACTATAAACATCTTCTCCCCCTGTATATTTAGGATTGTCGATGCCTCCAAAATCATAACCTTTATCAGTTAATGCTTCTAAATCTTGAGCGATAAATCCATGATGATAACGGTCAGAATTACTGTTGTTATACTTATAATCCACTGGTTTCAAGTTGTTTATGAAATCAAGTCCGAGTTTTGTTACTCTAATGCTGTTTTTATCCCGTCTATCTGAACGTTGTTGCACTTCTTTGTGTGTATAGACTGTATCATCAGCCGAACCTAGTTGTACTTGATTGTCACCATGAGCATGGGCATTTGAACCAATACTAGTAGTATTAGAATAATCTCCCACCGGCCCAGCAGTATAACCTAATGCAGTGTTATTTTTACCCTTGATAATCTCACGCAATGTATTAGATCCAACACCTACGTTTTGTTCGCCAGTTTTAACGATTGGTAAAGATAATGAACCGATACCTACGTTGTGATTGCCTTCTACATAACGACCAGCATATGAGCCGACCATTACACTGTAACTTGAGTTTCTGCCATCCTGCATAGCTTGTGTACCGACCGCTGTATTACGATAACCATAAGTGTAGGTACTATCTGTGTTTTTGTTCTTATCGTCTTTGAAGAAGTGCATAGCACCGTAACCGACTGCTGTATTGTTACTAGCATGCAATGTTTGTTGTAGGTTGTTTGCGCCGACTGCAACGTTATCTTGACCGGTGATATTGTTGACTGACGCGTAAGAACCTATTGAGGTATTGCGGTAACCTAGTAAGTTATCACGCAATGCACGGTTACCCATTGAAGTGTTCTCACTGCCTTTTAAGGTATGTGCTTGCGAGTTATAACCGACTGCAACGTTACCGATACCTTTCATCATGTGTAATAAGGCGTTACGTCCGACACCTACGTTGTTGATGTAGTCTTTATCTTTATAACTGTATAAATCAGTGTTCGGATGATACTCGTTACCAAGATATTGCCAAACGTCTGCCCATCTCGGTAAAAAATAACTGTTGATAAAATTTTTACTGCCTTTTTCCAACCAATAGTCATGCAGCGTGTCGATAGCGTTATCTACACCCCCCCATTTCAGAGCATTAGCCCCTAATGCAGTGTTATGTTGTCCGTACTTACCTTGTCCAAGCGCATCTGCACCAAAGGCATCATTAGAGTAACTTTCGACCATGTTGGACAAAGCACCTTTTCCAAATCCTGTTAAACGTCTACCGTTGATATTATTTCTGAATACCGCATATCCTGCGCCTGTGTTGGCATAACTTTCTTTTGTTTGATTACGTCCAGTGTCTTGCCCAGCAATCCAACTGTAATATCTTTCTTTATTTTTGGTATTGTAATCAACATTAACAGGCTGCGGTGTTTTGTTATCTAGCGGTACGATTTCGTTCTTGACTTTTAATTCGCCATAACCGAAAAATAGCCCGTCAGGAAATTCACGTGTTACATAAATACCATTAGGTACAAAATAAACTTGCTCAGACTTAAATTGACTGAACAAGTTTGTATTATCTGTCTGACCGTCTCCTACTGCGCCGATAGTTTTAATATTGATGTAGTAACTGAATGTTTCCATAATCCTATCGACTTCATTATCAATTCGGCGGCCAATAACCTGCAAATCATATTTAATTCTATCGGATAATAACGGGAAGTTAGTACCGTCAATAGCTGTACGGCTATCTCTTAATTCTTGAATGCCATCACCGTTATGACCTAGCACCAAGTTAATAATCAAGTTGCGTAAGTAATTCAATTCAACATGCACACTGCCATTCTTGAATAATAAATTTTTAGCATTATGTGCATATCGTGATGAATTCTTATGCTTATCAATCGTTTCATCAATGGCGTTGACTTTATCAAGTAACCATTTAAAGTTATGAATCGACTTTTGTCTGTACTCTTGTCCTATATCGACAGGAAAGTTTGTGTAATACATTACATCACTCCTTTTTATTCTATCCACGTGTATTGTTGATAGATCCAAATTTCACTTTGTGGCTTATCTTTATCGCTGCCAGCTAGATAAATACTGATACCGCCACTCTTATCAATAGACACTCTCACAGGCGCACTGTTACCGTCTGTCGTTGCATAAAAACTGTGATTGACTGTTACAAAACCTACGGGCATTTGTGCAATCCGAACGTTATGAGGCACGTTCTCGACGTTGAATCGAATTGACTTCATTCTTACATGACCAATCCGTATTTCTCTGATACCAGTTTTAAAACCGCTTTTGCCACCTTTGGTATTCTTCTTGATACCTGGCAAGACTTGGAAATCTACCCAGCCTGTATCGCCGACTACGGTTTTACTGAAATTAAACAACTCTTGTATATCTTGGTTGTTCTTATTGATGTTGCCTTTCAGGTTGTTTACATCTGTTTCCAGTGTGTCCAAATCAATACCCTGTACTGCCTTTTTATGCGTTGCTGCATAGTATTGTTCTTCATTCTCGTCTAAAGGATATTTAATTTCCAATCATTATCACTCCTCATCTATTAAGACACTTCCGATTGAATCAGAAGCAACTCGAGTAATTACTGGCGTTGGGTCTTTTGGTGTAAGGTTGGTTAAGCGGTTCATACGTTTGATATTACGACTGATTTGTTGCTGCATTTTGAGGAAGTCGGTTGATGAATTAGTAAATTCGATTTCTACCACGTCATTGACGTACGGATGAGGTTTCGTCATCTTAATCACTTTTAAATCAGTGTTGAAGTTTAAAGGTTTATGCACAAAGCGGACTTTGCTGTTTTCATCATAGTTGGTAAAACCTAAATAGTTAGTAGATACTTCTACCACAGGTTCATCATTGAGCATGTCTTTTAATTTGCGTTTCAAATCATCTTCTTCGGTAATTTTATCGTCAAAGAGTGTAGGTGCTTCTTTTAATCCGAATTCATCAGCGTTAGGCGACTTGTATTCTGCAAAAGTATGGTAAATGTCTGCGCCTTCTAATTTAGCTGTCAGATTGAGGACTGTTGATTTTTCAGTGCCGACATACATTCTCGGTTCAGTCTTTTTATAGTCGATACCTTTGATACCGCCTTTAAAGACTGCTTTGAACGTGTGTTTGCCTTTTTCTAAGTCGGAAGCAATGATAATTTTCTCTGTTTCTGCGTTTTTGCTGTAACACTCATAATCGCCGACTTTCTTATCATCGACATAAATAGTCATCACACCGCCTTTAGACATCTTTTTCAATGTCCATTCCAGTGTTTCTTTCCCCCATTTACATTCAAACTCTTTACTGAATGCTGCTCCGACTTCATCTGTATACCAAGTACCTTCTTTGGTAAATTTGCCACTATAATCGAGGTCTGGAGGTTTGATTGGATTATAGTTTTTCGTTTCTGCTTTGGTTTTCTTCTTACCATAACCCTGTATATACGTTTTCAAGTCGGTTGTCTTAGTCGTAACGTTGATTTCATCATTATTGTATTTATAGATGATTGGATCATCAGCTTGTTTGTAGTAACTTGCTTCATCAAAGACGTGGATAACTTTGTTATCTGCAAAGTAAATGTAGTTGTACATATCTGCACCGTCAATCAAGTATTCTAAACCGTTTTTACCGCCTAATTCCTTAATTGGTATACGTATATCGAAATCGCCGATAATTCGGAAGTCATAGCCCAGTTTATTGTCTTGGAAACCGTATTTAAGGTACTCATACAATGAATAAGTTGAGACTTCTTCATCTTCTTCCTCGATATCTTCACTTACGTTGTCGCTTGGGCCTGTTTCTGCGTCATCTTTGGTAATGCGCTGTGCATTACTCTCTAACCACGGTAGTGGGTCAAAAGCAACGCCATTCTGACGCATTTCGTAATGCAGATGTGGTCCAGTGGAACGTCCACTGTTACCAGATTCCCCGATATAGTCGCCTGGTTCAACGTGTTTTGTTCCTACCCACGCTAAAGTGTTCAAGTGGCCGTATATAACTTCTAATCCTCCACCTGCATTAATCCAAACATGGTTACCGTAACCACTACCGTCATCTGGTATGGCACGTGCTTCCCCTGTAACTGTTGAATACAATGGTTCATAAATATAATTGACATCAATACCGAAGTGTCTGCCACCAAACGGGTAATATGGATTAGTACCGTCAGGATCAAACGGGAAGTTAATACCTTTTGACAAGTCAATCCAACTACCGTCAAATTGCACTGAACCGCCACCGCCTGCACTATACTTATTCAGATATTCTTTAGCGTATGTGACACGCCTTTGTTCCATTTGCGGCGTGTCTGCACTGCGTTCAAAGTATCTATGGAAGTTGAGTGCTGCTTCTGTGACATTCTTTGATGACTTCAACATTTTATAGGCATAACTTTCAGTTGTTTGTAATTCTTGCCAAGCAAAATCAAATTGAAGTTGTGCGTCCGTCCATGATTTCCTATGTTGTTCTGCATAACGATATAAATTAAATTTGCGGTCGTCCCATTGGAATAAACCTTTACCACCTAAGTTACGATTACCTACAACTTGTTCAGCTGCAGGGTTCATACCCGATTCAGCTTCTGCATTACCTAACATACCAGCTACTTGATAAGGTGTTAGGCCTTTCTTGATAAAGTAATTCCACATTCTATCTGATACACTGTTACCACTGACAAGCATTCCCCCGCCAGTTGTTGACTTATCTTCATTTTCTAATGTTTTATCGGCTTCATCACTGCTATCTATATCTGATTCACTCAATTTTTTAGGTACATAATGGTCTTGAAACTCCATAAATATATGTTTAGCTACAATATCATTAATGATGTTAGAGCCTGTGTATTTGAGTGAGGTCGATTTTATAATATAGTCTTGACCCTGCCATTCTAATATGGCTTCATTTAACAGATTGTCGAATATATCTTCATTTCTTGTTGTTTTATAGGCTGTCAGTGAAATAGAACGTTCATTATTGCGTTCATACTCATATTTAAAAGAACCATAGTCGTAATCAACTAAGATTTCTGCAAAAGTGCCTTTTTTATTTTTTAAAACTAAGTCTTTCAAATATGTCCACCTACCTATAAATAAAGTTGAATATCCATTCAGTTTGAACCCGCTTTAAATGTTGACCTGTAATTACAATTTGATTGTAGCCAGGTGCTAGTGTGAGCCATTCAAAGTTTGTGTACTTACCGACACGTTCCTTATGGTCTAAAAAAGGATGAACGCCATTGATTGTTAAGTTATTGGCATAATTGAGTGGTTCTTTATACTCAAACTCGTCATCAGTGGTTTCATTTCTGATTTTTAGTCCGTTAGGTGCGTCTGCATGTATCACTATCTTTAAAAAGTGGTGCATAATCGGATTAATCGTGTCACTAGATCCGTTGTAAATTCTAAATGCTGTGTGGTCGTGTCTGTAATGAACATCTTTAGTTGCTAACACTCCAGATTCAAATTGCCACCGCCCATTATTTAGACTGAATTGGCTTGTATCATCTAATGATTCCGAAAAACCTTTATACACAACAAATGTTACTTTGAATGTAGCGAATGAGTTGGTTAAATCTTCATTTTCTGTGCTTTCACAGTACACTGCGTATTTCTTACCTGGCATATCTGAATGCCAAATATAATACGGTTCACGTCTGTAAAAGAGTGTTCTTAACTTCTGTTTTAATAGTCTTAAATCTTCTTTATCTTCGCCTTTGAATGAAAAGTTTAAAACTAAATTAAAAGGCCCGAACGTTGTCGGACCTAAAAGCACGCCATCAGTACCATTAATTTCTAATGTGTTGGCCTGCACTTCCACTCCTTCTTCTTCAAAGTCTAAAAACTTCAAATTAGGAATGTCTGTGATTGTGTAATCTATGTTGTTATTAAAGATTCTAGCTTCTTTTTTCAAGATTAGAACGCACCTCCCATGTTGTACGCCATCATTTGCGCTCTTTTACCTTGCGCTTTGCTTATATCTGGTTCATTAAATCCTGTAGGTTTCTCTTCTAATCGACGGTTACTAGCTACAAGTTGTGTTAGTAATTCGACTTGTCTTTGCGTAGCTTCTAACTGCCTAGCCATAAAATTAATCATTTCGTTGTCGTTAGTATTGCTAGTTGAAGGCATACGCATTTGATTTGGTCTTTTGTTGTTTTTAGCACGCTGAGAAACGCGCTCAGACGCAATGGCAATTAGTTTCATTGCATCACTAGCTTTAGCCGGGTCCATAGGGACTACAATTTCCGGGTAACCACCTTCAGCTAAGTTGTACCAACCTTCTGTATTGATTAGTCCGCCGCTTGCAAAACGTCTTGAACCTGTCGGACCCCAACCAGTTAATCCAGAAGCCATTCTTCGTTTCCAAGCTGATAAGTTACCTCTCCAGTTGCTATTATTGAAGAATGCAAGTAATTGATGATAACCATTTTTAATATTGCCATGACCCTTTAATTTATAACCGTTAAACGTACCAGGTGTGAATTGCAATAATCCTTGAGCTTCGTTTCCTCCACTATTTACGTCTTGTATTTGTTGCGTTACACTAGCATTACCACCAGATTCTGTTTGAATCAATCTAACTATATCGTTAACATCTCCGCCAGAAAGATTTACTTTCATCTTCTTAGCTGCACGTTTAATATCGCCTTTCCACTTGCTTGCTGATTTGTTTTGACTTCCACTGCCAAGACCTTTTAACCAATCCATTACATTACTTAATGCAGTGTCATTACCCACTCTGCCTTTCATTCGTTGGATGTGTAAATGAGGAGTTGTTGAATTACCTGTACTGCCGGAAAGACCGATAACATCACCAGTTTTAACCTTATCTCCTTTTTTAGCTAGCAGTTTACTCATATGCATGTACCATTGGAAATATTTTCCGCCAGGCTCTTTGAGTGTGATTTGATTACCTCCGCCGCCAGTTGCCCATCCAGATTGTGTGATTGTTCCATCTGTTAAAGCACGAATTTTTGTTCCGGTAGGCATTCCGAAATCAATACCATAGTGACGGCCACCATTAAACATCAATCCACCTGTATAATGTCCGAATCTTTGCAACACTGGATGTTTAAGCAACCAAGCAGCATCGCCGTCTCCACCTTCTTGTTCTTCCATCCAACCTTTGATAGTGTCAATAGCAGCTTTTTTGAGTTTTTTGAACATATCTTTCATCATGTCGTAAGGTAAAGAAGCTGATTCAGGTATACCAAATCCACTTAGATCAAGTCCTACACTTTCTAAAACCTTATCTAACAATTTACCTGGCTTTTCAATCCAATCCATTACATCTCCAACAGTATCTTCCAACCATTTTTTTCCTTTAGAAGCCATGTTAAGAGATTTGTTTACAACTGTTTTTCCGCCACTAACAATTTTATCAGTAACGTCTTTCTTAATTGCGTTTGCACCTTCTAAAGCCTCTTGCGCAAAATTCCATTCCTTTTTCTTCTTATTAGTACCAGTGCTGAATTTAGGCAAGTTATTCAACATAGAATGTGTTTGCGCACCGTTCATAACAGATGAACCTTTAGGCAAAAACGCTGTTGTATCTCTATTAGGTGTGAGAGCCATTTTACCGTTAGGATAACGAATCATTTCGTGTCTGAAACCACCAGGACCATTGCCGCGTCCTTTATCACCTACAGTGGCGAATGTATCACGATTAATTTTACCGTTAGTGACGAATCTTTGTGTGTGGGTTGATTCAGTACCAGTGTGGAGTTTAACTTCTGGTAATTTCTTCATACCTAGTTTGTCTCCAACCCAGTTCACACCTTTGATAAGTGCATTTAATCCTTTTTCAACGCCTTTTGTCATGTCTCCGAAAAAGCCTTTGATTTTACCAGTCACTGACTTGATAACGTCACCCATTTTATTCATAACACCAGTGACTTTATCTTTCATCCCAGTAACTAGGTTGACTGTACCATTTTTGATGTCCTTCCACTTTTTACTCATGAATTCGCCAACAGAATTCATTATTTTACGTGTACCGTTTAATAAAGAATTCCAAATGTTTTTAACGCCATTCCATAGGCCTTTAACTTTGTTAACTACATTGTTTTTTATAGAATTCCACTTTTTGATTAGCCAAACAGCAACGGCAACCATAATTTTGATTGTTCCAGTTCTTAAAGTGTTCCAAACACTTTTAACACCAGCCCACAATGCCTTCACTTTGTTTACTACTGAGTTTTTGATTTCTTGCCATTTTTTCCCTATCCATGCGCCCAAAGCATAGAAGATAGCCTTTGTACCATTAGAAAAATTCATGAAAATCTGTTTGACTTTAGTCCACATGCCTCTAGCAAATGCGATAATCTGGCCAACAAATGACACTTGGAATAAACCAACGATCACTTTGATAAAGCCACTGAATATTTGCTTGACGCCAGACCACATTAACTTGAAGTTACCTGTAAATAAGGATACAAAGATTTTAACTATGCCTAAAATAATATCTAAAGCACCTGTTACAATATTTTTTATGCCATTGAATGTGTTTTTGAAAACCGCTTTAATTCCAGGCATTACGAAATCAACGACTGCCTTAATAGCATACATTACCGTTTCGAAAACAGGCTGTAATGCTTTTACAATATTTCCAACATCTTTAAACGCAGGCCCAAATTGTTCAGACAACATTTTGATAATTTCGTTCCCTGCATCATTGATTTGTTGAAATACAGTTTTAACAATATCCCATATTGCAGCTAATACCGGTTTCAGAACATTCCATAACACAATAAAGCCATTTTTTATTGCTTCTAATACTCCATTAACAATATTCCTGAATGTTTCAGATTTTTTATAAGCAATAACAAACGCTGTACCTAATGCAACGACTCCAGCAACAATTAATCCGACTGGACCAGTCATGAAACCGACGGCAACACCTAGTCTAGGAAATACTTGTGTGAGCCCCCCTAATAAGCTACCTGCTTGTTGAGACGCAAAGGCGACCTTACCAATTCCGCCGGCAAGTTGACCGAATGTGGTAAACATACCGCCTGTAACAGTTGCTAACTTACCAAATATAGTTAATAAAGGACCAACTGCTACTAAAGTTATTGCTAACCATTTAGCAATACCACCAAACACTTTACGTGTAGAATCATCAAGGCTTTGCCACCAATTAATTAATCCCTTAATACCATTACCGATAGAAGTTAATACGTTAGCTAGTTTCTCCCCAGTTTCAGCGGCCCATTGCTTTGCTCCGGGCGATTTCAGCATTTTTTCGAACTCATGCAGTCCACCTTTTGCTTTTTGGAATGTACTACTCAAGAAAGCCTCGCCAATTTGACCGATGTATGCCTTACTGTTTTGCACCATACCTTGCCAAGATTTAGAGTAGGCTCCTGCCATACCTCCAGCAAAGTCATCCATAGTAGTTAAAAAGTCTTTAGCCGTCACCTCTCCATTGGTCACCATTTCTCTAAAAGTATCGTAGGAAACCCCTAAGTGTTCGGCCATCGCATTACTAAATCCAGGCATACCCTCTTCAATCATGTTCAGTTCTTGCGTCATAAGTTTTCCTTGACCTTGTACACGGTTGAATATCATCGCCATATCACTTACTGGACGGTTAGCACCAACTGCAGCGTCACCAACTAACTTGATATAATGCTGTAAGTCTTTACCTTCGTTTACGCCTGCTGCCAAAGCACCTGCTGCTACATCAGTACCTTCGGCCATTGTAGTCATTCCACCCTCAATAGCTTTAGCTACTTGATCAGTAATATTGCCTACTTCTTTTGTAGAATAACCAAGCCCCTCTAATTTAGCTTTAGCAGTATCTAAGCCGACGAGACGATCAAGACCTAATTTAGCAGTGATACCAGCCATAGCCCCACCAGCAACTAATGCTGGTTTAGTAATGCTATTGGTAAGCGATCGCCCCATGTCTTGCGCTTTTTGTCCTACACCTTGCAAGCCATTTCCAATTGATTTGAAAGACTGACTAATTTTACCCATAGTCGTAAACGTACTAGCATAAGCCATTTCAGTTTCATGTAATTCATTTCTAAGTCGTCTAAGATTATCTTGTTCTTTAGCGAGTTGTGAAATGAATTGGTTGCCCTTAACACCTTGTTTTTGTTTTTCGCTCAAACTATCATAAGCTTTACCTAATTGTTCTATATTTTTCTCACTATTTTCAATAGCGCCTTTTAGGTTATTCATATGATTTTTGAAGCCTTCTTGAGTCTTTTCATTGTACTTAAGTTGATTTCTTGTCGTTTTTAAAACGGTGTTGAATGTAGCCATAGACCTCTTAATGTTAGCATAACCTTGTTCGAATTTAGTGGTATCCATACTGACATCAACTTGCAAGCCTTTAATTTCTGCCATCACTTCACCTCCTTGCTTATAAAGTTATTACATGAATGCATCAATCATACTTTCTGTTTTCTTAACCTTTTTCTTACCGCTTTCCTCCACCAATTCCATAAAGAAAGCGAAAGGCATATCTAAGATGTCGTTTATGTCTTTGCCGCCTTCTTTCATCAACTTCATAATAAGTTTCTTCATGTTTTCTTTGTGTTCTTTATAAGAAATAGATTTTAAATCATTTTCGCTAGTTGCTTTTTTCTTTCTTCGTCCATTTGTCCTTGTGCAATAAATTCGATTTGTTGTTGTAATTCTTCCACTGCATCTGGTGCATGCAATCTGTCTAACAAGTCGTCTTTAGTAAACTGATGATTATAAATGTCGACGACCATATCTAACATTTGGTCGATGTTTTCTTGTGCAGAAGTGTTCTCGTCCGATGATCCGTCCATTAAATCTGCTGCATCATAGATTTTACGGAAAGGAATTTGAGTCGGTGTAATGAATGTGTCGTATTTTGCATTACCTTCTGTATCTTTTACTGCATTACCTTTTTTGTCTACTTGTACTAATTTAATAAAATTACGTTTAGCCATTTATAATTTCTCCTTTATAAGTTGATTTTTATTTGCAAATAAAAAGAGGGCATATAGCCCTCGTAGCCCTCGTCATTCTTTTAATTCCTTGATTAATACCTTACCTCGCTTATTGTCGCTTGTAGAAAGCTCTAATAAGCGATCGTGAGACACTTTTTTGTTTGCTGGTTTAGGATAAGTATCACCAGCGTTATATACCTTGTTCTTATCCTCTAAGTCGATGAATTTGTGTAAAACTTCATATTTTTTCTTAGCCATAATCAAACCTCCTGTAAGTTATGCGCCTAAATTCGCTTCAGGTTCTGAACCTTGATCACCTTCAGTATCATTTTCTGGTGCTTTTCCTTCTCCAAAGATAGCTTCCCAAATAGCATCCTTCATAACAGATATACCTTTAGCATCGTGACCTAATAACATAGCTTTTTCTTCTTCAAAGCCTTTAACTGGTGCTTGCATAAATTCCGCAGTAGTAGAGTCTGAACTGAACTCGACGCCATCTTCTTTTGTGCTTCCTTCTAATTCAGGGAATGTGAATAACCCTTTTGGTAATCCAACATATTCACGAGAACCATCTTCCATTGTTTTTGCGAACATCACTGCTACGTATGGAGGTGTATCGTTACCTACCGAAACAATGCCATCTTCTGATTTTTCTAATCCGAATAATTTCACTCTATCTTCAAGAGGTAGTTTGTGGAAACCAGCTTCTACTTCGATTGTTCCATTAGCTACTGCCATTTCTGCAACTTGGTTATCACCGTATGCTTTTTCAATATCTTGGTCCTTAGAAACCGAAATTTCTTGTAAAAATTTGATGCGCTCTGGGTCTGTCACAGCTTGTACATCTTCACCATGTACCATGTAATAAAACTCTGTTAATCCTGTAAATGATCGGTAGTTTTTTTCTGCCATAATGTAACACTCCTAAATTTTGTAATATTGTTTACCTTCAAACCTTTTCGCTTGTCGGTATATGTTGAAATCTTTGATATATTCGGGTTTCATGGAGGACGTTTCACCGAATCCCAATTCTTCCCACATAATTCTTTGCAATAAAAAAACGAGCCTATCTGATAGGACTCGTCCATTTACGCCTTGCTTTTGTTTTACAAATACATCTATTTGATAAAAATACGTGTAAGTTATATTGTCGTCGTCGCCATAGTCAGAAGGTGTAGGTGTGTCTAATGGATCTATGACAATCACTACATCTTTGATTTCTTGTGCGTTGGGATAATCGAAGAATTTAATATTGTTTTTTGGAACATGTTTCATCATTTCTTCATTATTTGTTATCGCTTCGTATATCTTCATTGTAATGTCATCCAATTAGCTACACCCTCTTTGCTATTTCTTTTTTAATTTCTTCGCGGAATATACCACTGCTATGTCGTCTTACGTTTTCTATTAATCCGGCTTGTGGTGGTGTGAAAAACTTTCCGTTGCGAAGAAAGTGACCATATTCGTTAATATGCATTAATTTATAACGGTCACCTTTATGCCCATACCAGTTAATTTTTCCTTTGTTATAACCAGTATCGTTATTAGGTCCATACAGGTTTGTAGACGCAACTGTTAAACCTGTATCTCTGTACGGTCTTAATGCTTCATTGTATTTTTTGACCATTACAGTACCTGCTCTATTTATTGCAGCCTTATTCATTTTAATAACTGCACTCTCACTGTAATGACTACGCAAGTAATCCATAATTTCTTTATCACCTTTGATTTCAATCGTCATTCTTCTTCACCTACCACTTTGATATAGTTAGGCGTTTTAGCAGGAGCCACATTTTTGACATTAAAAAACAACCCTTTATACATACCGTTTTGAATTTCAAATACATGTCTTGAACTCGGTATGAATTGAGGTTGTGCATCTCTAATGTTTAATGTGACTGATTTATTTGTTAATTCTAAATTACCTAACTGAACATCTTTTTGGGTCGGTTCATACAATCCAGCGAAACAGCTGTATAATTCTTTCCATTCGTTCATACCAGCTTCTGGCCCCTCATTCACAACTTCATAAAAAGTAACTCGATAGTCTAATTGATTAAGATTCATCGGCTATCACCTCGATGTTATCTTTACGCCATTTAACTAAGTTACTTCTTAAAGTTTGAACGAGTTTCATCGAAGAAGCAGAAATATCGAATGATTGTTCGTTGGATGTGATTGAACGATTGTCATAGTGATGCGCTACGATGTTAAGCACAGCAAGATTGAACATCACATTATTTTCATAAAATGGTTCATCTTCTTTTTCCAAAGATACCGCTGTTTTAATCTCGTTAATTGCACCCGGCAAATATACTTCCATGATTAAATCATCATCAAAATCGTGGTCAACACGTATTGCTTTTTTAATTGATTCAACGTTATCTATTTCGAACATTGAAATCACCTACTTTACTTATGCTCCTAAATCTCCGCTAGGTTCTGCTGCATCTTCAAATGTTACGAAGAAACCAGCATTTTTATCAGCTTGTTTTACATCGAAACGGAAAGCGCCCATCAAGTATTTACCGTAGATTTCATTTTCAATCCATTGAACTGAAACGTCTGTACGGTCTGCGAATAACACACCACGCTTAACATCTCCGATAAATGCTAATGCGTCGCCGTTTTCACCCAACAAGTCATCACGTACAACTGTTACGTTCATACCTAATACAGTGTTGCCAGCAGTGTTGATAATGCTGTCTTGTAATAAGTAACGACCGTTACCATCTTTCAATGTGTCTAGTTTTTGGTAGAAACTTTGAGTACAGATGATTTGGCGATCATAACCAGGGTCTAATTTAACGTTGATAATTTCTTTTAAATCATCTACATCAGTGATTGAAGTAGGATTGAATGCTTTAAGCACTGCACCAATTTTTTCGTTTAATGTATTGATTTTTTGTTCGTTGATGTTTTCAGACACAATAGCAGTTAAGTTAGCAACTGAATCGTCTAGTGCTTCTTGCGAGATTGGAATTGCACCACGATATGTTTCAACTTCCCAATTCACTGTTTCGAATTCTGGACGAGCCAACTCTGGGTTTTTCTCTAATTCAGCAACAGTGTTAAATTTAGCGTTAGCACGTTTTAAGATTGGATACTTACCAGAAGCAGTTGAAACTGAAGTCTTTTGTACTAACTCTGACAAGTCTTGGACTGTCTTAACTTCTTTTTCAGGAATATATTTAATATCCTCTGGGATAGTTACGCCAACGTCATCAGATTTAACATTGTCACGCTTAGCTCCTTTAGATTTCATGTACTGCTCAAATGCTAAAATTTCTTCATTTGTTTCTGGATTTTGATTTAATTTCGCCATAGAACGTTTCGCTCCTTCTTTTTTGTTTTTATCTTTTTCTTTTTCTAATTCTTCTTCAGTAGGTTCTTCTACTTTTTCAATAGCGGGTGCTTCTGGTTTTTCTTCTGCTTCAGGTTTAACATCTGGTTTTGGTTTATCATCAGGCTTTTCTTCGTCTGACGGTTTCTCCTCTAATTCTTCACCAGTGTTATCACCTTTGTTATCTTCGACTTCTGCACCTTCACTTTGAGGTGGTGTTTCTTCTTGCTTAGGTGCTGATGCTTCAATTTCTTTTGAAAGCTGTTCGAGTTCTTCATACTCTTTTTTCTGTGCATCAATATCAGCTTTTAAATTACGTGCAGTTTCAAGGTCGCCCTTTTCGACTGCTTCTTGCGCTTTAGAAATCAAATTAGAGAGTTCTTTTTTGCGCTCTTCTAAATTAGCCATGTAATATCACTCCTTATTAAAAATTGGCATAAAAAATAGCCTTACGTTTCAAAACGAAGGCTTTCTAAGTCTAGTGCTATTTTCATTTGTTCAAGCTCTTTTACATTTGTAAGATCTTCAGAACGTTGAGCCACTATAACCGATGTATCATCATACGCAGGCATAGTTACAATACTTATTTCTCTAAGTTCTGAAATTTGATGAACTACATGTACATAATCCCCATCTTGTATTTCCCAATGTCTACTACCTTCATTTTTTTGAGGCAACGTATAAAAGAAACTACATTCATCTATATTTCCTAACTTGATGTTTTCGTATATATCACGACCTGTTGATGTATTAGGTAAATAACATTTAAATTTCAACCCTTTTTCATCAACATTTATTTCTAATGTCCTTGATTTTGTTCTACCAATAAGTTGTCCCCAATCATGGTCTACTAAGCATTTAACATCTGATACGTCAACTCCGTCAAATGCAGTTGGCATTATCTTTTCTCTATAACCATTCGGTGTCATTTTACTAACAGAATTAAAGATTACTGCATATCCTTCGATAATCATATCTTTATAGGCATCAACGTTACTATTCATCATACTCATCACCCCCTTTAAGGGTGTTTTTTTCAATTTCTTTATTGATTTTTGATTTTTGATAATTTTCTAACGTATTTAGTGGCGCACGGTTCAGGTCAACCAATGGTTGATCGCCATGTTCAATAGGTTGATAACCAAATACACTTCTGGCTTCGTCTGTTGATATAATCCCCTTAGCGTGCAGTTCAGTAATACGTTGTAATTGTAGTTCTGGGTCAATATCAATAAGACGTGATGAGTCAAACTCTAATTCATAACCAGAATCAATAAATTTAAATATCTTTGTCTCAAGTTCTGCAATCATCATTTTGAATATCGGGTCTAAGGTACTTTGCAAGTATTCTAGATTAGCTTGTGTAATGGATGTATTAACTGTTTCAATACCTAATTTAGATACTGGCAAACCAAATGCTTTAGCAACTTGCGATGTACTGAACTTATAACTATTTAAGAAGTTCAATACTTCCGTAGGAATTTGCAATCTGCTGAATTCCATTGTTTCGTCGATAGCAACTAAGCCACCATTGTTTTTAAGTTGGCTATCAGCAAAGTTTTGCTTCAACTCTCTTAATTGTTCTTCATTAATTTGCCCTTTTCTATACTTCAATACTGATGTCGAAGTACCACCATTATCGAAGAAATTACGCAGGAAACTCTTAGACCCTTGAGATATACCAATCTCATGCGCTAGTGCATATAAAGGACTATAGCCAACATATCCATCTAATGTAATATATCTAAAGTGCAATATATCCTCACTTGTTATCTTAACTGCATTACCTTCCACATCTTCGCTTACGTTGTAAATAATATCCCCATCTTTTTCTTCAATTCCTACTAAGTCATTATGTAAGAAGTGGAATCCAACAGGGAAATCATTTTTGTCACGCACAATTTCTACAAAAGATTGACCGTTAAGTAACATATTCGCAATGATTATGAATTTGAAATGCCAACCTGGTAAATCTGAATACGGATTGTTATTGAAAAGGTTCAACACGTCATTCATTACCTTATTTGTTTCATGACCCTTAACTTTTAACTTGGTACTTGCAATGTCTGCTGAAATAATACGTGTAGCAGTAAACACATCACTATTACGCAATGCGTTTATACCGATATAACTAGCGTGCGTACCATGTTCTTGCCAATACAAGAGTCGTTCTAAATCTCTGTTCACCTTTTCTTGTTTACTTGTAAATCCTAAATCAAGTAACGGCATTAACTGTCACCCCCTTTCCGCCCCATAGAGGTATTATCATATGCTTGATTTAAGACACCTGAAAGCCCAATCAAGAGCAATCCGCCGATGATATAGGCAAGAGGCTTCCATAGGATAAATAAGCCGTAGAATAGCCCTACTAGCCCTATAACGAATAATAGTATTACTACAAGTGCATATAAGATTTTCTTCATTGCTACACCTCCTATAAAAACAGTGGCATCATCGTTTCTACATCCCATTCATGCTCACTTGCTATAACATAAGCAAATATTGTTGCCATGAGAGGATCTATTTTTTCTCGATTCTTTTTCTTTTCTATCATGATTGAATCATTCACATTTTTAGCAACTGCATTTTTGACTGCTATATCAAGCAACGGGTTCTTGTGATGTTTAATATCTCCATTAATAACATTCAATCTAAAATCTAAGTTAGGATTAGAAAGTGTTTGTGGTCCTTGCCTAATTTCATACAAGTCGTAATACCATCCTCGACGCTCCATTTCAGCTAAGACACCATGTATCGAATAAGGGTCATAACATATAGCTTGAACGTCTAAATTATGTTTATCTATATAACTTTCGATGTAGTCTAAGACTTGTTCTGTATTGATAATGCCACTGGATAAGTTTGTAATCGTACAGTATCCATCATTTGCTAACTGTCGATAATCTATAAGGTCACGTTCAATCTTACCTTGCAAGCCACCCTTAGTACCTACAAAAGAATGTGACGTTATATAGTATTGTTTCTTTATTTCGTCTAAGTGTATAAACGATATAGCTGTCAGATCATCAGCACGTGATAAATCTAGCCCGATATAAACTTTAGTGTCTTTAATATCAAAGTCAGATTCGTTCTTTTTCCAATCGTTAAAGTCAAGGTAAGATTCTTCACTAGCTTGCATCCAATAATTAAAGTTTTTAACTAGCACGCGGAACATCGAACCCTTTTTAGTAGCTTCTGCTACACGTTTTTCAAGGAACTCTTCAATTTGTTCCTTCAATTCATCCGTTTCATTAATTAATGGATTAGATTTAGCCCACATCGTACTGTCTTGCCATTCATCCTCAGAATCTTGTTCGTAGATCACTGCAAAATATTCATCGTCAGTGTATTTATCATCTAAAATATCTTTGGAATATGGCCACTCATCTGTATACATTGGTGCATTAAGATTGAATCCAGCAGTAGAAATAATAAATATCATTGACTGCCACAAATTACCTTGACCAGATTCAATAAGCTCTATCATTTCATTGGTTTTTGCTGCGTGGTATTCATCAATAACGGCTAAGAATGGTTCAAAACCATCAACAGCACCTGTATCACGAGATAAAGGCCGGATATATGAACCATCTTTAGTATGCGTAAGCAATTCACGCACTTTTTTAACATCTTTTTTAAGTTCTGGTACTTTAGAAACGAAATACATTAGTTGTTTAGCTACCATATTAAATACAATACTTGCCTGCGATTTATCATTTGCAGCAGTAAACATTTGTCTACCTTCTTTAGGTTCTCTATCAAACAAAAAGGCATATAATACCAGACCAGAAACTAAAATGGATTTACCATTTTTTCTGGCCATTGATATAAATGCTTTTCTAAATCTCAACATATCTGTATCTTTAGTAAACCAACCACGAACACTTGCAATAATGAACTTCTGGAATAATCCAAGTTTATTAATATTACCTTTTGTGTCGGGTAGCGCCTCGATAAATTTAATTACCTTATTAGCACGTTTAGGTTTATAAGTATAATTCCATTCATCGTCATTTACTGACCTGTGAATGTCTTTTAGATGGCGTATACAAGCAAATCGAGTATATTTTGATGCGGTATATTCTTCAGTCAGCACTTTAACGCAATACTTATAAGCATCATCTTTATACTCAATAGGTATGTCCAATAATTCTTCGTTAGTTTTAGGTGTCAATGTGCTAATCGTCATCACCCATTCCAAATTCCTCGTACACAGATTTCTTAACTTCGCTTTCAGAAGGTACAACTAAGCGTAACCTTGAATCAATTGTTAGTCCTAACGACCCACAAATAGAACGAAGCTCTTTCATAGATTCCATATAGACCATAAACGTGCCTGATTTTTTATTAGTATCAGGATCTATATAGCCATTTTCTTGAATATAGCGGTATGCATCATCGTTTATATCCACTAATTCACAATATTTTTTGATTAATGTAAAATCTAATTCTGCAATCGGTAATTCTTGTAGTAACGGAATAATACGTTGCCATTCTTTTTTAGCATTATCGCTTAAATCTGGTGGCACATAATCAGCATCTATTTTTTCAAACTTCTTTAAACCATTTTCTCTCATTTCAGCTTCTTCCAGCTCTTCTTTAGTTCGATTTCCCAACTTTGCAGCGTTTAATTTTGGTTTTCTCCCTGCCATAACAGCACCTCCTAGTTTTTTTGGGTTTAGTGTAATATTCTATTTTGGGAATTTGGTCGCAAAAAAGTTCGGGTCGTTCAACTCAAATCCTTGATATGACGGGGTTCATCGAAGCCCCCGCCGAAAAATTTATATATTTTCATGAATTTTATTATGGCAGCTAAAACAAACCGTCTCTAAATTTTCCATATCCAGCCTTTTCGACCAATCCCGTTTCAATTCAACCTTATGGTGAACGATCAAATCTTTGTCATTTACAACACCATCAGCCAAGCACTGTTGACATAAGTAGTTATCACGTAATAATACTTGCTTACGCAGTTTGCGCCACTGTGTACTATGATAAAATTTTGTGTATTTACTGTTTTGTGTGTTGTACCTAACCTCTTTGTTGTACCTTTTGGTATTGGCTTTCCTATACTCTTGCAACTCGCTTTGACTATAAGTTCTGTTTCCTAAACGAATTTTTGGTTCTTTGAAACTCAAATTCATTTCAACTTCTTTCAATTAACTTTTGTTCTTTCAATTCTTAATAAAGAAACTCAAATCAATTTAAGAATAAAAAGAAAAGACAAAACGAAATAGAAACTAATCTAAAACATTTTGTCTTTCAATCCAAGAAACAATTATGATCTGCAAATTGATGATAAAGTTCATACAATCAATAATCATTTCTTTATTCTCTTTTGCTAACTCAAATCATTTCTGCGTTTCAATCTTATTTATTAACTCGATTCATCTTCTAAACGAATGAGTTCAATTCTATTCAATATGACTTGATCTTGTATGATGTCCTAGACACTGCACTATGTATAAGGCACAACGCATAGCGTTAGGGATTAGCGGCCTTATTACATGTGCTGCTTAACTATGGTACATCCAAAGCGCACCACCTTTAAACAGTGCGCCTTAATAATATAGTGTATTGAAGTTATGGCGCATGTGACTAACGCCCTTCTTATTACTGGTCTAGGTAATTATCCTACACTACCATAATATGTGGTTATCGCGTGAACTTCCACACTATCAAAAGTTCGCTACTCTGTGACAATCCAACCAATACGCTTGGCTGTTTCTCTCATCATCTGGTTGCGCATTCTTAATGTTGCATTGCGACTGATTATCTTATCGTCCTTCCTTTGCTTAGTCAACTCATGGGCAATATCCTCCCACTCATATATCATCAAGTCTTTTTCCCAGTAACGATACTGTGCAATGAGTCGTTGTTCCTGTGTAGCATTTCTATATACATCTTCGACTGCTTGGATAGTAGCGCTCAAGTTTCTATACAAATTATCTTCATGCAGCTTGATGACTTCTTTCTCGACTGGACTGTTAGGCAAGTTAGATTTACCGCCTCCTACATTTTCATCTCTCGGTGTATACAGTAGTTCATATCTTCGATAGGACAATTGACCTCTTAATTTATCTATGTCTTTCCAATACTTCTCTAACATTGGAATATCTTCTTTGCCTAAATTCACCAGTTCCCCTCCACTAACAAATAATATATACACCTATTATAACATTTACTTATCATTTATGCTTATCATGATAACCTTTAATTATCAAATTATCTATAATAATATCCTTCAACTTCAACTCTTTATCCAACTCTCTATTTGCCATATAAAGCACAAAAGAGAGAAGAGCGAAGAGAATGGTTAGTGCTATCCACATTTATACATTACTCCAATCTATAATGAGTTCTTTCTCCGGAAATTTTCTAATATTTACAGTTCTATATCCTTCTTCAAAATGAATATAGGCTTTAACACCTTGTTTTTTATAATGATGTATAATCGCCTGAATTGTGTCGTTATTAACCTTTCCTGTATCATTAGAAAGTGCAGTGATTTGCAAAGCGAAAACGTCTATAGTTACTCTGTATATACCATTATCAATTGCCTGCTTAATTTGTTCGTCAATATATTCAATACAATAATGATAACCCTTTATAAGAAGCTTTCTTTCATTTTCTTTTGTTTTATCAAAGTCTAATTTTTTGTTCTCTTCGTCTACCTTTTCGCCCATATTAGTTACTCACGTTCCTTTGCTGGCGGTACTCTTGTACCTTTATCTTTCTTTGGCTTGGCTAGACTTCTATGATGATCCAGCCACTTTATAAGATTAGAGTCCAGCAGTTTTGTTTCAGGGTTTGTTAACCCGCCAGTGTAATAATTATTCTTAGTCTTATTCACATGGTTGCAATCTATCTTATAAACGGTGTAGCAAATGATTGCAACTATCAATATAATAGTAAATAATATATCTTCCATTTAATCACTCACCCCTGCTTTTAAATTATTAAGATGTATATGCCAGAACATATTACTTACCTCCAATATCCCCAATTATTTCTTTAATCGCTACATAATCAGGAGTGAAGATGCCTATGATATTTGATAATATAAATGGAACTCCGACTATTATAAAAAACAATGAAAGTACCAACATTCCAACAGCTATAAATCTATATATTTCTTCTCTGTCTCCATCTCTTTCTTGATGTTCTGGTATAATTCGTTTTTTTTCTTCGAAAATGTATGAGAAAGCTTCTCTTTCAGGTACAGTGTAATAAACTTCTTTTCTAAACAACTTCCAACTCATCGTAATTAATGTCAAAGCAAAACAAATTAATATAATTCCAACTATAGAATATATTAAACTTGATACCCATACGCCATGCACATAAGTTTCCCAGCCGTGAGAACTAATCTGTTTAAACCCTTCTGCTAACTCGTCGTATCTTTTTAACACTTCTTTATCCATTACTCACTCACCTCTGCTTTTAAATTATTAAGATGTATATGATCGTTTATGTTAAAGTCTGCAGGTGCTTCCACATCATCGTTCTGTGTACGGTAAATGATAAGCTGTTCAGTGATGTATTTAGCTGCTTCGTATAGTGTAAGCGTTAAGATTAGTTTAAGTATTGTTTTAATCATTAGTATCATCTCCAGTGTCGATTAAACTAGGTATTAACTTGAGCATAGCTCTTAATTCGTATTCGTTCATATTAGCCAATATAGTACTGTAATATTTACTTTCTTTATCATTGATGGCTTTGATAAACTCATCTTCAATTTTTTCTTTTTCTCCAGCCGAACTAGCTTTATATCTTTTTATTATCTCTGTGTGTTTTTTAGAGAACTTCATTTTAGGAATATTAACCATTGTTTACCTCCATTAAATCAGTAGTATGTTGATAACCACAATCTTCGCAAATTCTTATAATGGTAGATGGCAAATTATCAAGATAATCCATTCCAAAATCATTATTTAGACTTTTGCATCTAGGACATTGATAAAAAGTTTTATGTTCAAAGTAATCATTGTATTGTAAGAATCTACCTTCATCTACATCTACTGTGGTTATACCGTTTTTAAATAAAACTTCATCTTTGGTCACTGTTTTTGGTTTTGTTTTATATGTGTACATGTTTACCTCCTAAAATGTAGTATCATCATTGAATAAATCTGTGACTGATAACCCTAAACTATCCGCTAATTTCTTAACTGTTTTTATACTTAGGTTTTTTCTCCCGCTTTCAATATCACTTAAATAAGACTGCGATATTTCGATTTGATCAGCTAATTGTTTTTGAGTTAAGTTGCGTTGCTTTCTAATCTGTTTGATGTTTTGACCAAACTTCATCGCTTATCACCACTACCACTTTCTCTTTCAATATCTTTTATACTTAAATCAAATAACAACTGCATTGGCACACGATAATACTTAGCTAACAAATAGACTGTCATAACTGAAGGTGTTCTGACTTTCCCTGTTCTGAAATCGTAACCCTTTTCCAAACTATCTAAGTATGTGTGACTAATCCCTATTTCTTTTGCTGCTTGTCGGACTGACTTGTTTTTTCTTAAACTTATTAAATATCTACCTAAAGTCATTACTTCACTTCCTAATAGCAAGGCGGACGAACCGCCAAGCTGTTTAATATCCTGTGCTACCGAAACCGTTTGTACCTCTGGTGCTTTGTGTATCAAATTCAGTGACCTCTTCTAATTCTGGCGTCCATATAGGTATAATGACTAACTGTGCAAGTTTATCGCCTTTGTTGATTTTGTAGTAATCATTTATAGTGAATGGTTTGGTTTTAGTATCATTTACAAAGGAACTCTCCATTTCTCCTTGTATATCAAAACATTGTTCATTAGTTGTTGAATATATTTGCGCATCATTTTTGATATTAATCCCCATGTTTTCATGAAATCCTGAGTCAATTT
>NZ_KV797485.1:0-471 GCF_001809385.1 Staphylococcus sp. HMSC055C03 | reverse complement strand
TTTATATCGTGCCATTGATGCAGAGGGACATACATTAGATATTTGGTTGCGTAAGCAACGAGATAATCATTCAGCATATGCGTTTATCAAACGTCTCATTAAACAATTTGGTAAACCTCAAAAGGTAATTACAGATCAGGCACCTTCAACGAAGGTAGCAATGGCTAAAGTAATTAAAGCTTTTAAACTCAAACCTGACTGTCATTGTACATCGAAATATCTGAATAACCTCATTGAGCAAGATCACCGTCATATTAAAGTAAGAAAGACAAGGTATCAAAGTATCAATACAGCAAAGAATACTTTAAAAGGTATTGAATGTATTTACGCTCTATATAAAAAGAACCGCAGGTCTCTTCAGATCTACGGATTTTCGCCATGCCACGAAATTAACATCATGCTAGCAAGTTAAGCGAACACTGACATGATAAATTAGTGGTTAGCTATATTTTTTTACTTTGCAACAGAACC
>NZ_KV797484.1:0-353 GCF_001809385.1 Staphylococcus sp. HMSC055C03 | reverse complement strand
TGTATGTCCCTCTGCATCAATGGCACGATATAAATAGCTCCATTTTCCTTTTATTTTGATGTACGTCTCATCAATACGCCATTTGTAATAAGCTTTTTTATGCTTTTTCTTCCAAATTTGATACAAAATTGGGGCATATTCTTGAACCCAACGGTAGACCGTTGAATGATGAACGTTTACACCACGTTCCCTTAATATTTCAGATATATCACGATAACTCAATGCATATCTTAGATAGTAGCCAACGGCTACAGTGATAACATCCTTGTTAAATTGTTTATATCTGAAATAGTTCATACAGAAGACTCCTTTTTGTTAAAATTATACTATAAATTCAACTTTGCAACAGAACC
>NZ_KV797483.1:0-169447 GCF_001809385.1 Staphylococcus sp. HMSC055C03 | reverse complement strand
ACGAGATCCTGTAAAGGGTCTCTTTTTTTATGCCTATATAATGGTATGAATAAATAAATCGCCCGCTCTGTATTTAATGGTACACAGAGTGGGCGATTATGTTTATGAAGTAATAGATGAATGTTGTTTTTCGACATAAATAGATATTAATAAGAACATCAAACCGATTAGTGTAAGCAAAGGTGCAATTAAACTTAATGAGGCTACAGGTAAGTGTGTGATAACTAAACCACCTACAAACGCACCTAACGCATTGCCTAAGTTGAAGGCAGATTGATTCAATGTACTGGCTAACGTAGGCGCATCTTGTGAAATCAATGTGCTCTTATATTGAAGAGAGGGACTCATACTAAATCCGATAACTCCAAATAAAAAGACGCCAAGTACCATTACAAGTCCATTGAACTGCATGAAATACAGAATTCCAAAATAGAGGATGAAGATTGTAAAAATTAATTGTAACGCCTTATTCAAATTCCAATCCGCAAGTTTACCACCGATTAAGTTACCTAGCGTGACACCCACACCAAAGATAATCAACATAAAGGGAATGAGAGTTTCTTTAATATGTGTGACATCTATTAATACTGATGAAATGTAAGTAAAATACGCAAAGACACTGCTGAAACCAAACAGGGTTACTGCGAGCGTTAACCATAAACGCTTTTCTTTTAAGATTTTCAATTCGTCTAATACAGATGAAGCTTGACGCTCTTTTTGATTAGGAACAAAAATCATAATACCAATCAACGCTAATATTCCGATAATAGCTATAATCACAAAAGTCATCGCCCATCCGAATTGTTGACCGATTAATGTTCCAAAAGGTACACCTAAAATATTACTTAAAGATAGTCCCATGAACATCAACGCCATGGCACTTGCGCGATATTGCGGTTGTACCATACTTGCGGCTAAAATAGATCCGATTCCAAAGAAAGAACCATGCGCAAGTGAAGTGATAATTCTAGCTGTCATCATGAAGCCGTAACTTGTGCTGAATGATGAAGCTAAGTTACCAATAATGAAAATAGCCATTAAAAGCATTAATAAAAATTTTCGATTAAGTTTGATGGTTATCATAACCAAAATAGGTCCGCCAATTGCGACACCTAAGGCATAGCCTGTAATTAATTGACCTGCTTGACTGACTGTCACGTGGAAATCACGTGCGATATTGGGTAGTAAGCCCATGATGACAAATTCTGTCATTCCAATCGCAAATGCGCCGATCGCAAGCATCCATATCGCAATAGGATATTTCTTCAAAATGACACCTCCGAAAATTCGCAAATATGGACTCGATTATACGTGAACCTTTAAATAGCGTCAATGCACTATATGATGTTTTATAAAAAGGTGACATATTTAAAATTGATAAGACATCACATGTTGCGGACCAGCTGGACCTTCTAATATACGTTTAGTATCGATATAGCCAAGTTTTTGATAGACATGAATGGCTTTAGGATTTTTAAAATTAACTGAAAGTACGATTTCATCAGTATTTGGAAAATGAGTACGCACATAGTCAGGTAATTGTGCCAAAGCTGCTTATGCTAGACCTTGGCCTTGCATACGTTCCGTAATAGAGAAAGATTTTACTAAGACAGCATTTGAATTTTGTGCTAAGGATGCACCTTCATCATTTTGATTCAGCCTCATAAAGCCAACTGGATGTTGTTGATGTAAAACAACGACAGGATATTCTCCAGGTGCTAAATCTTCAAGAGCCGCAAAGGGTAAGAGCGCAAAAGCACTTTCTGCTTCAGCAATTGTAAACTTCTCAAGATCTTGATCATATTTAGAATCATATGGGACTAATTGAACGTCAGACATATTGTTTTTCTCCTTTAAGTCATTTTGTCAGTGTTTGAATCAATACACTAGTATGTGCTTCTAATTCATTATCTGGGATCCCCCCGAACCCGATAATAAATTTCGGTGCTGTAACATCATAATTCTCTTTCTTCATATAATTGATTAATGGGATGAGTTTGACATGATTTTGTTTCGCACGTTGTAACACCTCATCTAAATGCATGCCGTTTTGAACTGTTAATGTAAAATGCATGCCGGTTGTGGCACCTTCAATCATGAGTTGATTTTGATAGGGCTTTAAAGCTTCTAAGATATAAGTCAGTTTATGGCGATAAACTTTACGCATTTTATTCAAATGGCGATCAAATGAACCGTTTTCCATAAATTGCGCTACTGTATACTGCATTGGGGCAGGGACTGTATTACCTTCTTTGTTAGGTAAATCGTGATAATTTTTCATCAGTGCTTTAGGCAGCACCATAAACGCAATACGGCAACTTGGGAATAATGATTTAGAAAAGGTACTGATATAAATAACCTTTCCTGTCTTATCTAAACTTTGAAGTGCAGGAATCGGTTTACTGAAATAGCGGAACTCTGAATCATAATCATCCTCGATAATGAAACGGTCTTTATGTTGTTGGGCCCAGTTGATGAGTTGTGTACGGGTCTTTAAGTTCATCACATAGCCAGTCGGGAATTGATGCGAGGGTGTCACATATACCACTTGGCGATTGGAATTGAAAACTTGTGACATCTCAATTCCTTTTTTAGTAACAGGGACTTGTTTATAAGCCAATTCTTTTTTATCCAACACTTGCTTAATAGGTGGATAGCTTGGATATTCAATGATGTAAGAACGGTCAGTGAGTATATCCGTTACTTGGTTGATTAACTGTTCAGTGGATGAACCGATAATGATTTGTTCGGGATGACAATTCACACCGCGACTATTAAAGAGATAATGTGCAATGGCTTGTCTTAATCTGAATTCACCTTGTTGATCTCCAGGCTGTAAAATATCTGGCATAGATTCATCAAAGACATCACGCGCGTACTTACGAAATTGTTGCCACGGAAAGTGTTCTGTATCAATACGTGCTAAATCAAAGTGATAACGTGTAGTTGTTTCTTTTTGAGTTTGTTGAATCACTGCAGTTGGAGATTCTTTTGTGACTACTGGCAGTGATTCAATATCTGATACATAATAGCCTGACCGCGGCTTTGAATAGATATAACCTTCATCTAGTAAGTATTGGTATGCATGTTCAATTGTTGTATTACTGAGTGAATGATGTTCAGCAAGTCGGCGTTTAGAAGGGAAACGGTCACCAGATTGATACTGGCCTTCAATGATTTGTTCCTTCAACTTTTGATAAAGCTGCATATATAAAGGTTGTTTCATTCAAGTGGCCTCCTAATATTTATCGAAATTGGTCCTTTAACACTATCAGTTTATCCTTTACACTGGATTTAATCAATGAGAAAAGGGGTATTTAGAATGTCTAAAATTGTAGGCTCAGATCGAGTAAAACGTGGAATGGCTGAAATGCAAAAAGGCGGCGTAATCATGGACGTTGTCAATGCAGAACAAGCTAAAATTGCAGAAGAAGCAGGCGCAGTAGCAGTTATGGCGCTTGAACGTGTACCATCAGATATCAGAGCAGCTGGTGGTGTTGCGCGTGCATGTAATCCTAAAATTGTTCAAGAAGTAATGGATGCTGTTTCAATTCCAGTTATGGCTAAATGCCGTATCGGACATATTACAGAAGCACGTGTGTTAGAAGCAATGGGTGTAGACTACATCGATGAATCAGAAGTATTAACACCTGCTGATGAAGAGTATCATTTATTAAAAAGCGACTACACTGTACCATTCGTATGCGGTTGCCGTAACTTAGGCGAAGCAGCACGTCGTATCGGTGAAGGTGCAGCAATGTTACGTACGAAAGGTGAACCAGGTACTGGTAACATCGTTGAAGCAGTACGTCATATGCGTCAAGTGAATTCAGAAGTGGCTAAATTAACAGTTATGCCAGATGATGAAATCATGACATTCGCAAAAGAAATCGGCGCACCATATGAAGTCTTAAAATCAATCAAAGATAATGGTCGTTTACCAGTAGTTAACTTTGCGGCAGGCGGTGTTGCGACACCTCAAGACGCAGCGTTAATGATGCAATTAGGTGCTGACGGTGTATTCGTAGGTTCAGGTATCTTTAAATCAGAAGACCCTGAAAAATTCGCAAAAGCAATTGTTCAAGCAACAACACACTACACTGATTACGAATTAATCGGTAAATTAGCTCAAGAGCTTGGTGAAGCAATGAGAGGCTTAGATGTAAATCAACTTTCATTAGAAGAACGTATGCAAGAGCGTGGCTGGTAAGATGAAAATCGGAGTCCTCGCACTACAAGGCGCAGTACGTGAACATTTGCGCCACATTGAGCTCAGCGGCCACGAAGGTATCGCAATCAAACGTGTTGAACAATTAGAAGAAATCGACGGCTTAATTTTACCAGGCGGTGAATCAACGACATTACGTCGTTTGATGAATCTGTATGGATTTAAAGAAGCTTTAGTCAATTCAGATTTACCGATGTTCGGTACATGTGCCGGATTGATTGTCTTAGCACAAGACATCGTCGGTGAAGAAGGGTATTTGAAGAAATTAGATATCACTGTAGAACGTAATTCGTTTGGGCGACAAGTGGACAGCTTTGAGTCTGAATTAGATATTAAAGGTATCGCAGAGGATATTGAAGCGGTCTTCATCAGAGCACCGCATATTGAAAAAGTAAACAGTGACAATGTAGAAGTATTAAGTACAGTAGGCGACAAAATTGTCGCAGTTAAAGAAGGTAATTATTTAGGTGTTTCTTTCCATCCGGAATTAACAGATGATTATCGAGTAACACAGTACTTCATCGAACATATTGTTGCTGAAAGTAAAAAAGCGAATGTATAAGCATTCAAAAAACGAGCAGCCATAACGGTTGCTCGTTTTTTAGTCTGGAAATTTTTCTAAGTATATTAATCCTTCATGGTCAGGTGTGCTGTTTTGGTTAATATAATCATAGCCGCGCTTTCGATAAAATTGTACTGCGGTTATTGAAGCAGGGATAATGAGACGTTTTGCGCGATGATAATAATAGTCATCTTCTAAAGTATCCATAATCAGTTTACCTATACCTAATTTTTGATAATCAGGAGAAACAAAAATAGAAAAGAAGCATGATTCTGTTTCACTGCCATAGTAAGGACCAATCGCACCTGTACCGATTAATTGATTGTTTAATTTAAAGACATAGAAGTTGATATGCTCTGCTTTATGTTGAATGCTTTCAGGCGTGGTTTCTGTTACGTAACTTTCAATAGCTTCTTTCGGTTCATCTTTGATGTTGGTCGTTCTGAGTGTATGACATATTAAATCTACAACTGCTTGTGTATCTGATGCTTGAAACTTACTGATTTGTATCTTATTTAAGTCCATAATTTCACCTGCTTTATTTATTTAGTAAATAGACATTCAAATTCTTCACAGACCATGATTTGATCTTCATCAAAAGTTTGATTAATGCTTGCGTATTCAGGTATGAAAAAGTCGCGATGGACGTTTCTCCAATATGTTAAGGTTCGAGAACCTTCTCCTTCTTTATATGCGTGTTTTTCTGATACTTCACAGAAAGGGACTTGATATACTTTAGTATTTTTAATAATACAAACAGGATGATCTTGCGCATCTAGAACGATACTCAAATCGTTGACTTTTGGTAGAGGCCCTTCTTCCTCAATGTAGAAAGCTAAACCGCTGGTTGTCGCAGTTTTGATACCTTGTGAGACTAACTCAGCTAAGTCTGTAGCATCGACACCGAATTGCCAGGCGGTATAAGAAGCGTCTTGATAAATAGGATATTCAGTTATGAATTTGTCCCAAAATTCATCGATATTCATTATGACACCTCCATAATTAAATGTTACTTTACACGAAAGTGGTTTGGAATGCAATATGAAAAAACGACTTCCTGATTGCGGAAGTCGTTTAAAAATGATTTACATGAATAGACCTGCGATAGCTGCAGAGATGAATGATACAAGTGTTGCACCGAATAGTAATTTAAGTCCGAAACGTGCAACCAAGTCACCTTTTTCATCATTTAATGATTTGATGGCACCAGAAATGATACCGATAGAACTGAAGTTTGCGAATGATACTAAGAAGACAGAAGTAATACCGATTGCACGTTCTGATAAACCATGCATTTTACCTAAGTCTAACATCGCAACGAATTCGTTTGATAATAATTTTGTAGCCATTAATGAACCTGCTTTAACTGCGTCATCCCAAGGAATACCTGTTAGGAATGCGAATGGCGCAAAGACAAATCCGATTAATGTTTGGAAGTCCCATTTAATTGAACCGCCTGATACAGCTGTAAAGATACCGCTGACAAGGCCATTAAGTAAAGCAATAATTGCGATATAACCAATTAACATTGCCCCTACAATAACCGCAACTTTAAATCCGTCTAAAATGTATTCACCTAACATTTCGAAGAAAGATTGTTTTTGTCCTGTTTCTTCTACTAATAATTTGTCGTCTTTTTCATCAACTGTATATGGATTGATAATTGAAGCGATAATAAATCCACCGAATAAGTTTAATACAATTGCTGTTACGACATATTTAGGGTCTAACAGTGTGAAGTAAGCACCGATAATTGAAGCGGATACTGTCGACATTGCTGAAGCAGTTAATGTATATAAACGGTGCTTCGGAATGTATGGTAATTGTTTCTTCAATGAAATGAATACTTCTGATTGTCCTAAAATAGCAGCTGCAACTGCGTTATATGATTCTAAACGACCCATGCCGTTGATTTTAGAGATCAAGAAACCTAAACCATTAATAATCATTGGTAAAATCTTAGTGTATTGTAAGATACCGATAATTGCTGAAATGAAGACAATCGGTAATAATACGTTGAAGAAGAATGGCGGTTGATCTGGATTGACGTATTTAAAGCCTCCAAATACAAAGTTAACTCCTTCTGCAGCTTTTGATAACAGATAGGCGAAGCCTTTCGCAATACCGCCGATGACTGTGATTCCTGCATTTGTTTTTAAGAGAACAAACGCGAAGATAAATTGAATCACAAGCAAGATACCAACGTAATGCCACTTAACGTTTTTCTTGTCAGAACTAACAACAAGTGCGAGGGCTAAGAAGAAGACAATCCCTATTAAAGCAATAAGTATATGCATGTTATTTCTCATCCTTTTATTTTTTATTTCATCCAATATCATACAGGAAAAAAGCGCTTTCGAACATCCTATTTTTGACGATGTCGCAAATTTTTTAAATCATATTGGTTGAAAAAGGTCAAAGTTGGTCATATAATATAGTCAAAGAAGGTCAAAAAAGGGGTGATATCCATGCATAATATGTCCGACATCATAGAACAGTACATTAAGCATTTATTTGAAGAATCAAATAAAGATGTTGTTGAGATACAACGAGCGAATATTGCTCAACGTTTTGACTGTGTGCCTTCTCAACTTAATTATGTAATTAAGACAAGATTCACCAATGAACACGGTTATGAAATCGAAAGTAAACGCGGTGGTGGAGGTTATATCCGAATCACTAAGGTTGAAACCAAGGATACGAAAGGTTATATTGATCACCTCTTACAAATCATCGGCGATTCAATCTCTCAACAACAAGCACATTATGTGATCGAAGGATTGCTTGATAATCAATATATAACATTACGCGAAGCGAAAATGATGCTTGCAGTGGTAGATAGAGATACGTTAAGAATGGATGTTGCTGCAAGGGACATTGTCCGCGCAAACATATTGAAACAGCTATTGCCGGTCATTAATTACTATTAATAGTTAGGAGGCTGCACATGGCTGACACATTTGCATATGGAACAAAAACAAATGCACTTAAGTCACAAGAACACAATAGAATTAAAGCACAAAGTAATGAAGAGGAACCTACATGGCAGAACAATCAAGATGACATGGAAGGCTCTTTTGTTATAAAACAAATACTTCAACATTTGGCGTCTAAGCATGGTATTCAATTAGAAGACTTAAGCGTCAGAGAAGAGAAGAAGTGTCCTACTTGCCATATGACAATGAAAGATATTGCGTATAAAGGGAAGTTTGGGTGTGCACAATGTTACACTACCTTTAAAGAGGATATTGTAGATATTGTCAGACGTGTACAAGGCGGACAATTTGAACATGTCGGTAAAACGCCTGTCTCCTCTCAGCACAAACTTGCATTAAAGAAAAAAATAGAAGCTAAAAATAAATATTTACAAGAATTAATAGAACAACAAGCGTTTGAAGAAGCGGCTGTCGTTCGTGATGAAATTAAAGCACTACAAGAAGAAAGCGAGGGATAACACATGAGCGAACATTCAATGTACATGAGTAGTTGGATGCAGCAGAATGAAACAACGCCGGTCGTGATGTCTTCACGTATACGACTTGCGAGAAACTTGAACAATCATGTTCATCCCTTAATGTTTACTTCAGATGTAGAAGGACAAAAAGTCATTAATGAAGTCCAAGATGCACTGCCTGATTTAAAAGTATTAAATATGCAGACCATCACGCATACAGATAAATTAAAATTAGTAGCGAAGCATCTGATCAGTAAAGAACTGATTGAACAGCCGGCTTCAGCGGTATTGTTGAATGATGATGAATCATTAAGCATAATGGTAAATGAAGAGGATCATATTAGAATTCAAACCATGAGTTCAGATATGGATTTAGAAGCACTTTATCAAGAAGCTTCAGAAATAGATGACCAATTAGATAGAGCACTTGATATCAGTTTTGATGAAGATTTAGGTTATTTAACAACGTGTCCAACGAATATTGGTACAGGAATGCGTGCAAGCGTGATGCTGCACCTTCCAGGACTTTCTATCATGAAGCGTATGAATCGCATTGCTCAAACTATTAACCGTTTCGGCTTTACGATTCGCGGTATTTTCGGAGAAGGTTCTCAAGTTTATGGTCACATCTATCAAGTTTCAAACCAATTAACCTTGGGAAGAACTGAGGAACAAATTATTGAAACGTTAACTGAAATCGTCCAACAAATTATTGCGGAGGAAATGCAGATTCGCAAACAACTGGATTATCATAACTTAGTTGAGATGCAAGACCGCATTTATCGCTCACTTGGTTTATTGCGCTACAGTCGCATAATGTCTATGGAAGAAGCATCGACGAGACTCAGTGAGGTCAAGTTAGGTATTGATTTAGGTTATATTGATTTACCAGAATTCAACTTCAATCAAATGATGGTAGCGATTCAATCCCCATTCTTGATTGACGAAGCACAACAAATTTCAATTAAAGAACAAAGAGCAAATATTATTAGAGAACATATAAAATAGGAGGTTTTGCTATGTTATTCGGTAGATTAACAGAACGTGCACAACGTGTCTTAGCACATGCACAAGAAGAAGCGATTCGTTTGAATCACTCAAATATCGGAACTGAACACTTATTGCTTGGTTTAATGAAAGAACCAGAGGGTATTGCCGCAAAAGTATTAGAAAGTTTCGGTATCACAGAAGACCTTGTTGTTACAGAAGTAGAAAAATTAATTGGTCAAGGTCAAGAACACATCGGCACATTGCACTATACACCGAGAGCGAAAAAAGTGATTGAACTTTCAATGGATGAAGCACGTAAATTACACCATAATTTCGTAGGTACAGAACACATTTTACTTGGTTTAATCCGTGAAAACGAAGGTGTAGCTGCACGTGTATTCGCAAACTTGGATTTAAATATCACTAAAGCGCGTGCTCAAGTTGTCAAAGCACTTGGCAGTCCAGAAATGAGCAATAAAAATGCACAAACTGCAAAATCTAACAACACACCGACACTTGATGGTTTAGCACGTGACTTAACAGTGATTGCTAAAGACGGCACATTAGATCCTGTTGTCGGCCGTGATAAAGAAATCACACGTGTCATCGAAGTATTAAGCCGTCGTACTAAAAACAACCCAGTGTTAATCGGTGAGCCTGGTGTAGGTAAAACAGCAATTGCTGAAGGCTTAGCACAAGCTATTGTAAATAATGAAGTGCCTGAGACATTAAAAGGTAAACGTGTGATGTCTCTAGACATGGGTACAGTTGTTGCCGGTACAAAATACCGTGGTGAATTCGAAGAAAGACTGAAAAAAGTTATGGAAGAAATTCATCAAGCAGGTAACGTTATCTTATTCATCGACGAATTGCACACATTAATCGGTGCAGGCGGTGCTGAAGGTGCCATTGACGCATCTAACATCTTAAAACCAGCACTTGCACGTGGTGAATTACAAGCTATCGGTGCAACAACGTTAGATGAATACCGTAAACACATTGAAAAAGATGCAGCTTTAGAACGTCGTTTCCAACCTGTACAAGTGGATGAACCGACAGTTGAAGATACAATCTTAATCCTAAAAGGATTACGTGATCGTTATGAAGCGCATCACCGTATCAATATTTCTGATGAAGCGGTTGAAGCAGCAGCACGTTTAAGTGACCGTTATGTTTCAGATCGTTTCTTACCAGACAAAGCAATCGACTTAATCGATGAAGCAAGTTCAAAAGTAAGATTGAAAAGTCATACGACTCCTTCAAACTTAAAAGAAATTGAACAAGAAATCGAAAAAGTGAAAAACGAAAAAGATGCAGCTGTACATTCACAAGAGTTCGAAAATGCTGCAAACCTTCGTGATAAACAAACAAAATTAGAAAAACAATATGAAGAAGCGAAAAATGAATGGAAAAACAAACAAGGCGGCGCAAACACATCATTAACAGAAAATGATATTGCTGAAGTGATTGCAGGCTGGACAGGTATTCCATTAACACGCTTAAATGAAACAGAATCAGAACGTCTGTTGAACTTAGAAGGCACATTGCATAAACGTGTCATCGGTCAAAAAGATGCTGTGACATCTATCAGTAAAGCAGTACGCCGTGCACGTGCAGGCTTGAAAGATCCTAAACGTCCAATCGGAAGCTTTATCTTCTTAGGACCAACAGGTGTAGGTAAAACAGAATTAGCACGCGCATTAGCTGAATCAATGTTCGGCGATGAAGATGCGATGATTCGTGTAGACATGAGTGAGTTCATGGAAAAACACGCAGTGAGCCGTTTAGTCGGAGCGCCTCCAGGCTATGTAGGTCATGATGACGGTGGTCAATTGACTGAAAAAGTAAGACGTAAACCTTACTCAGTTATTCTATTCGACGAAGTAGAAAAAGCACATCCTGATGTCTTCAACATTATGTTGCAAGTCTTAGATGATGGTTTCTTAACTGATACAAAAGGTCGTCGTGTAGACTTCCGTAACACAGTCATTATCATGACTTCAAACGTCGGTGCACAAGAATTACAAGATCAACGCTTTGCTGGTTTCGGCGGCGGCAGCGACGAAGGTGCAGATTACGAAACAATTCGCAGTACAATGATGAAAGAATTGAAAAATGTATTCCGTCCTGAATTCTTAAACCGTGTTGATGATATTATTGTCTTCCACAAATTGGATAAAGCTGAATTGAAAGAAATCGTAACAAAAATGGTCAGCAACCTTACTGAACGTCTATCTGAACAAGATATTAATATCGAAGTGACAGAAGCTGCGAAAGAAAAAATCGCAGAAGAAGGTTACGATCCTCAATATGGTGCACGTCCACTTATCAGAGCAATTCAAAAAACAGTTGAGGATAACTTAAGTGAGTTAATCCTAGACGGTAACCAATTAGAAGGTAAAGACGTAGTTGTGGATCACAATGGCGACAAATATGAATACAAAATCAATGATCGCCAAACAAAAGAAACTGAAGAAACAAAAACAAAAGCGTAATAAACGTAATGGTTAAACCAGATAAATAGATCAAGACTCCTTTTTAAGCAGTATTTATAACATGGCTGCTTAAAAGGAGTCTTTTTATATATTGTGATTTTGATAGTTTAAAGAGAATATAATATGTAGTTTTAAAGAAATTTGGTATGATGTGGTTAAAGATGAGAGTCAGATGATTGTATGAAATGTGTTTTCAGGTTTAGAATAAGAAATAATCAATGATAGCTTTTAAACCCTAGAGGGTGTAAAATAGATTTGTTTTTCACGAAAAAATAGGTGGTGTAAATTTGGCAAAAAAGAAAGTGACATTTGAATGTATGGCATGTGGTTATCAATCACCGAAATGGATAGGAAAATGTCCGAATTGTGGTGCTTGGAACCAAATGGAAGAAGTTATGACGCAAAAAGAAGCTCCAAGTGGTAGAGGGATGCGTACAAGAGAACAAACAGCTAAAGTAACAAAGTTAAATGATGTCCAACATGAATCTACACCGCGTATCCATACAAGTTCGAGAGAATTTGATCGTGTCTTAGGTGGCGGTATTGTCCAAGGTTCGCTCGTGTTAATCGGTGGGGACCCTGGTATTGGTAAATCGACATTATTACTTCAAATTTGTTCTGCGTTATCTCAAAATAAAAAAGTACTTTATATTACAGGTGAGGAATCGCTGAATCAAACGAAGTTGCGAGCAGATCGTTTAGAAGAAGATTCAAGTCAATTAAACGTGTTTGCGGAAACAGATTTAGAAGTTATTAAAGAAGCTGTTAAACAAACACAACCAGACTTAGTGGTAGTAGACTCGATTCAAACAGTGTATCATCCGGAAATCAGTTCAGCGCCTGGTTCTGTCTCACAAGTACGAGAAAGTACGCAAATTCTGATGGGGATTGCGAAACAAATGAATATCGCAACCTTTATCGTCGGTCACGTGACGAAAGAAGGACAAATTGCAGGTCCACGTTTATTAGAACATATGGTAGATACGGTACTATATTTCGAAGGGGACGAACACCATGCATATAGAATTCTGCGTGCAGTGAAGAACCGTTTCGGTTCAACGAATGAAATGGGAATCTTCGAAATGAAACATAGCGGTTTGAAAGGAGTTAAGAACCCTTCAGAGATGTTCTTAGAAGAACGTTCAACGAATGTAGCTGGCTCTACAATTGTTCCGACAATGGAAGGTACACGTCCTTTATTAATTGAAGTGCAAGCATTAGTGACACCGACAACATTTAATAACCCAAGACGTATGGCGACTGGTATCGATCATAACCGTTTAAATTTATTAATGGCAGTGTTAGAGAAGAAAGAAAGTTACTTGCTACAGCAACAAGATGCTTATGTCAAAGTTGCAGGCGGCGTGCGTTTAACAGAACCAGCTGTTGATTTAGCAATTATCGCAGCGGTTGCTTCTAGTTTTAAAGACCAACCTATCAACGGCATGGATTGTTTCGTCGGTGAAGTAGGTCTGACAGGAGAAGTACGACGTGTCTCACGTATTGAACAACGTGTTCAAGAAGCAGCGAAATTAGGTTTCAAACGTGTGATTATTCCTAAAACCAATATAGGAGGTTGGGACTTCCCAGATAATATTCAAGTTATCGGTGTAACCAGTGTGCATGAAGCACTGAACTTTGCATTGATGAAAAGCTGATACCACAGAGAGAAAGGAGGCTATCAGATGAATATTGTAAAGACAATTGTCATCATCAGTTATATGATTTTAGGTATCAGTTTGGGGATATTAATCATACCTGATATTGCGCGCGATACAGGTTTTTCAGATACTTATGTATGGCTGACTAATAAATATATTGCTGGCATCATTGGTATGATTATATTCTTTGTTTTATTTGGTTTGTTGATTCCTAAAATCACCAGAGCTTTGCGTAAATTAGAAGGTTTTATTATGCGACACAGCGCAATTGAAATCCTCTTTGCAGCCATAGGTTTAATTATGGGACTTTTTATTTCTGTAATGATCGCATTTATTTTAAATATTATCGGATCATCTTTATTCCTTCATGTTCTTCCTATTATCATTACAGTATTCTTAAGTTATTTAGGTTTTCAATTTGGTTTGAAGAAACGTGATGAGATGTTGGCTTTCTTACCAGAGAAAATGGCACGTTCTGCCTCAACGAATGCTTTACGTGCGAACCCTAAAATTTTAGATACGAGCGCAGTCATTGACGGTCGGATTTTAGAGATAATCAAATGCGGCTTTCTAGATGGAGAGATTTTGATTCCACAAGGTGTAATCAATGAACTGCAAGTGGTCGCAGACTCGACAGATAGTGTGAAAAGAGAAAAAGGACAACGCGGCTTGGATATTTTAAACCAAATTCATGATGCAGACCATCCTTCTCGCATTGTCCATCCGCAGAAGTCTTATAATCATATCGATGCGCTATTGATTAAACTTGCGCATAAATATAAAGCTGATTTAATTACGACCGATTTCAACTTGAATAAGATTTCACGTGTACAAGGTATTAAAGTGTTGAATGTGAATGATTTGTCTGAAGCGGTAAAACCAGCTGTGCGCCAAGGCGACCATATGAATTTATTAATTACTAAGATGGGTAAAGAACCTGGACAAGGTGTCGGCTATTTAGAAGATGGCACTATGGTAGTCATTGATGATGCGAAATCCTTAGTTGGCCAACATGTCAAAATTGAAATTACTAGTATTTTACAAACATCATCTGGACGAATTGTCTTTGCGAAATTAATTCAACAGTGAGCATCCCTTGTTTCACATGGAACAGAAGGGTAAACAGAGTTGATTCGTGTAAGCAAATGGGCTTACCAAATAAGGCTTGTAATGCTACAATAAGTAAGAATGGGTACAGAACTGCCTGGCTATTTATGTCAGTCAAACAGATAGGTCTTATCACTGCTTTTGACCTTGGTTTATCATGAATAATCAAGCACATTCTGAAGTATCACTGTCTCTGAATTATTAGAGATAGTTGAGTTCTCGAACTTTCTTTAATCAATAATCTAAAAATACAGGAGTGAACGAAATAATGAGTGAACGCGTAAGAGTCAGATATGCACCAAGTCCGACTGGTTATTTGCATATCGGAAACGCTAGAACAGCACTATTCAACTATTTATTTGCTAAACACTATGATGGGGACTTTGTCGTACGTATTGAGGATACGGATAAGAAACGTAACTTAGAAGACGGCGAATCTTCTCAATTCAGCAACCTGAAATGGTTAGGTCTTGATTGGGATGAATCTGTAGATAAAGACGGAGGTTATGGTCCGTATCGTCAATCTGAACGTGGTAAATTCTATGATCCTTTAGTAGAACAATTATTAGCAGAAGATAAAGCGTATAAATGTTACATGACTGAAGAAGAATTAGAAGCAGAACGTGAAGGTCAAATCGCACGTGGTGAAACACCTCGTTATGGTGGTAAACACGCACATTTAACAAAAGAAGAACAAGAAGCGTTTGAAGCAGAAGGACGCAAACCTTCAATTCGTTTCCGTGTGCCTAAAGGCAAAGTGTATAAATTTGATGACATGGTTAAAGGTGAAGTGTCATTCGAATCTGATAACATCGGCGACTGGGTTATTGTGAAAAAAGACGGTGTACCGACTTATAACTTTGCGGTAGCTGCAGATGACCATTATATGGAAATCTCAGATGTTATCCGTGGTGATGACCATGTATCAAATACACCAAAACAATTAATGATTTATGAAGCATTCGGTTGGGAACCTCCACGTTTCGGACATATTTCATTGATTGTCAACGAACAACGTAAAAAATTAAGTAAACGTGATGGCCAAATCTTACAATTCATCGAGCAATACCGTGACTTAGGTTACTTGCCAGAAGCATTGTTCAACTTCATCACATTACTTGGTTGGTCACCAGAAGGTGAAGAAGAAATCTTCTCTAAAGAAGAATTCATTAAATTATTCGATGAAAATCGTTTACAAAAATCACCAGCATTCTTCGATAAGAAAAAACTAGCTTGGGTAAACAACCAATATATGAAACAAAAAGACTCAGAAACTGTCTTTGAATTAGCGTTACCTCACTTAATCAATGCAGGGTTGATTCCAGAATCACCTTCAGAAGAAGATTTAGATTGGGGTCGCAAGTTAATTGGTTTATACCAAAAAGAAATGAGTTATGCCGGTGAAATCGTACCGCTTTCTGAAATTTTCTTCAGAGATGAAGTTGCATTAAATGAAGAAGAACAAGAAGTCATCAATGGGGAACAAGTACCAGAATTAATGGAACACTTATATGGCAAACTAGAAGAATTAGAGCCATTTGAAGCGGCTGAAATTAAGAAAACAATTAAAGCTGTACAAAAAGAAACAGGTATCAAAGGTAAACAATTATTTATGCCGATTCGTGTTGCGGTAACAGGCGAAATGCATGGACCGGAATTACCGAATACAATGGAAGTATTAGGTAAAGAAAAGGTATTAAAACGTTTGAAAAAATATCTATAATTTTAGTGGGTAACCTTGCTTGAATTTTCAGCATAAACCACCTATTATTAAAAGTAATTACTACTAAGGATTAGTAGATAATGGTTCAAGTCCAGAGAGTGTGCGGTTGCTGCGAGCACATCTTGAACATTATTGAATGCACCTTGGTTCAGACAATGATAAATACGGGATTTGAGAGAGTATATAAAAATAGTTTTTTGTATGCTGAAGAAGAGTGGAACCGTGCGAAGCACCTCTGACATTAAGTTGTTAGAGGTGCTTTCGTTATAAATAGGAGGGGAATAACTTGTTTAAAAGAATGAGAGACGATATAAAAATGGTATTCGAACAAGATCCTGCAGCTAAGACATCATTTGAGGTAGTAACAACGTATGCAGGATTGCATGCAGTATGGAATCACTTGCTTGCACATAAACTTTATAATAAAAAGCACTACGTGGCTGCACGTATTATTTCGCAAATATCACGCTTTTTCACTGGTATTGAAATTCATCCAGGTGCTAAAATCGGCAAACGTTTATTTATCGATCACGGCATGGGTGTGGTCATTGGTGAAACTTGTACGATTGGCGATAACGTTACAATTTATCAAGGTGTCACACTTGGCGGTACTGGCAAAGAAAAAGGTAAACGTCACCCTGACATTGGCGATAATGTCTTAATTGCGGCAGGTTCAAAGATTTTAGGAAATATCAAAGTAGACTCTAATGTCAATATTGGTGCGAACTCAGTTGTATTAACCAATGTACCAAGCTATTCCACAGTTGTCGGTATTCCTGGCCATATCGTGAAACAACATGGTAAACGTATCGGTAAAAACTTTGATCATCTCAACTTACCAGACCCGATTTACGAACAAATGAAACAATTAGAAAAGCAACTAGAGCAAGTGAAGAATGGAGAGATTCAAGATGATTACATTATATAATACATTGACGAGACAGAAAGAACCGTTTAAGCCGATAGAAGAAGGCAAGGTTAAGATGTATGTCTGCGGTCCAACAGTTTATAACTATATTCATATCGGTAATGCACGTCCAGCTATCAACTATGATGTTGTACGTCGTTATTTTGAATATAAAGGTTATGACGTTAATTATGTATCTAACTTTACGGACGTGGATGATAAATTAATCAAACGTTCAAAAGAGTTGAATGAAAGTGTGCAAGAAATCGCTGACCGTTACATTCAAGCTTTTTATGAAGATACAGGTGCGTTGAATGTCAAAAAAGCAACATCTAATCCACGTGTTATGAACCATATGGATGATATCATCGCATTTATCCAAAACCTGGTAGAACAAGGTTATGCTTATGAAAGTGAAGGCGATGTTTATTTCAGAACACGCAAGTTTGAAGGATATGGTAAATTAAGTCATCAATCTATTGATGATTTAAAAGTCGGTGCACGTATTGAATCAGGCGAACAAAAAGAAGATGCATTAGACTTCACGTTATGGAAAAAAGCGAAACCTGGAGAAATCAGCTGGGACAGCCCATTCGGCAAAGGACGTCCAGGCTGGCATATCGAGTGCTCAGTGATGGCATATCATGAATTAGGTGAAACGATTGATATCCACGCAGGCGGCAGTGACTTACAATTCCCACACCATGAAAACGAAATTGCACAATCAGAAGCGCATAACCATGCGACATTTGCGAATTACTGGATGCATAATGGTTTCATTAATATCAATAATGAAAAAATGAGTAAGTCATTAGGTAACTTCGTACTTGTACATGACATTATTAAAGAAGTAGACCCTGATGTATTACGTTTCTTTATGATCAGCGTACACTACCGCAGTCCAATCAACTACAACATGGAATTAGTCGAATCTGCGAAAGCTGGTTTAGAACGTATCCGTAATAGTTATCAAGCGATTGAAGAAAGAGAAGCGATTGCTTCAGATATCGAAGATCAATCAGATTATATTGAACAAATTGATGCATTGTTAAAACAATTTGAAACGGTTATGGATGATGACTTCAATACTGCTAATGCGATTACAACTTGGTATGATTTAGCGAAACTTGCGAATAAATATGTGATGGAAAACACAACATCTAAAAAAGTGATTGAACGCTTTAAAGAAGTATTCCAAATCTTCAGCGACGTTTTAGGAGTTCCATTAAAAGGCAAACAACATGATGAATTGTTAGATGAAGACATTGAAGCCTTGATTGAAGAGCGTAATCAAGCGCGTAAAAATAAAGATTATGCACGTGCGGATGAAATCCGTGATGAATTAAAAGCACAAAATATTATCCTTGAAGATACACCGCAAGGCGTGAGATTCAAACGTGGATAATCAAGAAAATATCAAACTGCTGAACCCATTATCTTTAGCATATATGGGGGATGCAGTTTTAGATCAATATGTCAGAACGCATATCATTTTGAAATTGCGTGCAAAACCGAATCGTCTGCATCAACAAGCAAAACGTTTTGTGTCTGCAAAAAGCCAGGCTATTACGTTGGAAAGTTTGATGCAGTCGGATTGGCTTACAGAAGAAGAATTAGAAATTGTGCGCAGAGGACGTAATGCGAAAAGCCATACAAAAGCGAAAAATACTGACATTCAGACGTATCGTAAAAGCTCTGGTTTGGAAGCGGTGATTGGTTTCTTATATTTAGATCATCAATCAGACCGATTGGAATCATTGCTTGAGCGTATTGTGACTGAAGTCGAAGAAAGGGAGTGAGGATGTGGAAGATTCAGTAATTGTAGGGAGACATGCCGTGAAAGAAGCAATTACTTCTGGGCATCCCATCAACAAGATTCTGATTCAAGATGGCGTGAAAAAGCAACAACTTGATGAAATCTTAAAAAATGCAAAAAAGCAAAAATTGATTGTGCAGACCGTCCCAAAAACGAAATTAGACGGATTAGCTGAAGCACCGCACCAAGGTGTCGCAGCATTGGTTGCGCCATATGAATATGTAGAGCTAGATGATTTGCTTGCGAAACTTAAAGCACAAGATCATTTACCAACATTAATGTTACTGGATGGTCTAGAAGACCCGCACAACCTAGGTTCCATTTTAAGAACTGCGGATGCAGCAGGTGTAGATGGTGTCATTATACCGAAACGTCGTTCTGTTGCTTTAACACAAACAGTTGCTAAAGCGTCTGCAGGTGCGATTCAACACATTCCGGTAACACGTGTAACAAACTTATCTCAAACGATGGATAAGTTAAAAGAAGAAGGTTATTGGATTGCAGGGACTGCAGCTGATAACGCAACAGATTACCGTCAAATGAGTGCAGATATGCCACTTGCCATTGTTATCGGTAACGAAGGACATGGTATGAGCCGACTTGTTAAAGAGAAGTGTGATTTTTATATTAAAATCCCTATGGTCGGTCATATTAACAGTTTGAATGCATCTGTTGCCGCAAGCTTAATGATGTATGAAATTTATCGAAAACGTCACCCGGTTGGAGAATAAGCTATGAAGCACAAGGATCGGTATTTAATCATCGATGGTTACAATATGATTGGTCATAGTCGTGCTTTATCAGAATTGGCTAAAGAGAATTTAGAAGAAGCCAGAGAAAAGTTGTTGCTGGCTATCGGCAACTATAAAGCAACTGTGGCAGACGATGTGATATGTGTGTTTGACGCTTATGAACAAGAAGGTAATGAAAGTGAATTTTATTACCACGGGGTACGAACGATTTTCACAAAAGAACATGAAACAGCTGACAGCTTTATAGAACGATTTGTATATGGGTTATATGACAAACATACAACCCATATTGCTGTTGTTACGAGCGATATGAGTGAACAGCACGCCATCTTCGGTACGGGTGCTTATCGTATTTCGTCTCGAGAAATGTGGCAGAACATTAAGTTGAATGAAGCGAGTGTTGAGTCATCAATGAAAACGTTCAATAATAATAAACCTCGAACACGTATCCAACTCACAGATGAAGTATTATCAGAATTTGAAAAAATCAGAAGAGGCGACCAAGAAAAATAAGATTTCTGTACATTGCTTATTTCATCAGCATTCCGCTATGATAAGTTCACTTTTATGAAAGGATCGAACTTACCGTAATGCAGAAAACTTCCATACCTCAAGATATTGTCTCTCTTATACATCTTGCACAAATGCATGACGATCACGCGATGCATCAATTACTAGAAGTGTTGCAGCCGTTTATACGCAGTCGGCTGATTCATCCTTCGATTGCACCGCATGATTGTGATGACTTGATACAAGACATCTCCTTAAGAATCAGCAGAAATATTTATCATTTTAAAACGATAGAAACGATTCCGTTTGAACATTATTTCAATCGCTTAGTCAGCACTTCTAAATATGATTATTACAGAAGACAGAAGCGGCTGAGATTACAACAAGATTGTCTTGTTCAAGAAGCGGAGTGTAGTTATCGTGCGCAATTGCCATCTGTCGAAGCACAACTCATTTTAAAAGAACGTTCGGAAATTCTGCTTAATTGTTGTAAGAAATTAAGCAAATTAGAGCGAGAAGTAGTACAATATATATTGGATGATTATTCCCCAAGTGAAACAGCACAAGCGATGGATTTAAGTGAAAAGGCGGTTTATAATGCTCTTCATCGTAGTAAAGTGAAGTTACGTAAAATGCAGGAATTATTGGATGCATAATTGCGTTTCGTTACACTTATAGATACAACTTACAATTCACTAGACGTTTGACAATTTGAGGGTTTCTTATGTATAGTTAGTGAGTATTTAATATAGGTAAGGTGAAGGTATTATGAAGAAAGTCCCGCTTAACTGTGAAATTTGCGGCAATAGAAACTATACCGTACCAAAGAACAGCAACCTTGCAGAAAGACTCGTGTTGAAGAAGTATTGCAAAAAGTGCAATGCGCATACAGTACACAAGGAATCGAAGTAATTGCTAAAGGCCAAGATGAAATTATTGATTAATTGGAGGTACGACAATGGCTGAAGATAAAAACAAAAAATCAAAAGCACCAAAAGAGAGTTTCTTCAAAGGCGTTATATCTGAGATGGAGAAAACGAGCTGGCCGACTGGTCAAGAACTCGTGAAATACACAACAATTGTAATTGTTACAGTGTTATTTTTCTTAATCTTCTTCTATGCCTTAGATTTGGGAATCGGTAGATTAATAGAATTAATTAGTTAATGAGGAGTGACAGCATGTCTGAAGAAGTTGGAGCAAAGCGTTGGTATGCCGTGCATACTTACTCTGGCTATGAAAATAAAGTTAAGAAAAATTTAGAAAAACGTGTTGAATCAATGAATATGACAGAACAGATTTTCAGAGTTGTCATACCTGAAGAAGAGGAAACACAAGTTAAAGACGGTAAAGCGAAGAAAATCACGAAAAAAACTTTCCCTGGCTATGTCTTGGTAGAGTTAGTCATGACAGATGAGTCATGGTATGTAGTACGTAATACACCAGGTGTAACAGGATTTGTCGGTTCAGCAGGTGCTGGATCAAAACCTAACCCGCTGTTGCCGGATGAAGTCCGCTTTATTTTAAAACAAATGGGAATGAAAGAAAAAACAATTGATGTTGAAGTCGAAGTTGGAGAACAAGTTCGTATCAAGTCTGGCCCATTTGCCAACCAAGTCGGTGAAGTACAAGAAATCGAAGCAGATAAATTCAAGCTTACAGTATTAGTAGATATGTTTGGCAGAGAAACTCCGGTTGAAGTTGAGTTTGATCAAATCGAAAAATTGTAATTCGAATAGGTGTTGATTTTACAATTTTTCAATGATATAATACTATGGTCGTCCTTTGGAAGAAGGAGGCCATTTCGTCACGAAATGTTTTAAGAGTGGGAGGGCAAAATTGAGCCCTGTGACCACATCACGATATCAAGGAGGTGCACATCGTGGCTAAAAAAGTAGAAAAAGTAGTTAAATTGCAAATTCCTGCAGGTAAAGCGAACCCAGCACCACCAGTTGGTCCAGCATTAGGTCAAGCAGGTGTGAACATTATGGGATTCTGTAAAGAATTCAACGCGAGAACACAAGAACAAGCAGGTTTAATCATTCCGGTAGAAATCAGTGTGTATGAGGATCGCTCATTTACATTCATCACTAAAACTCCACCGGCTCCAGTACTACTTAAAAAAGCAGCTGGCGTTGACAAAGGTTCTGGTGAACCTAACAAAAACAAAGTTGCTACAGTAACTAAAGATCAAGTACGTGAAATCGCTGAAACTAAAATGCCTGACTTAAACGCAGCAGACATCGAAGCAGCAATGCGTATTGTTGAAGGTACTGCTCGTAGTATGGGTATTACTGTAGAATAATAGCGTAAAGATGAGTTTGCTCATCTAACGAAACGAATAACAATCAGAAACGTGAAACAAACATGGCAGATGACAGTAAAGTTAATCCAATGAATAAAAATTGCGAACAGCTCACAAGGTCATCTGCTCTTAACTTGCATAAGCAAGTAATGTGGGAGGACATTCCGCTAAAACCACTAAAGGAGGAAATATAAATGGCTAAAAAAGGTAAAAAGTATCTAGATGCTGCTAAAAAAGTTGACCGTAATACTTATTACGCTGTTGAAGAAGCAATCAGCTTAGCTAAAGAAACTAGCGTTGCAAACTTCGACGCTTCTGTAGAAGTAGCATTCCGTTTAGGTATCGATACTCGTAAAAATGACCAGCAAATCCGTGGTGCAGTAGTATTACCACACGGTACTGGTAAAACACAACGTGTATTAGTATTCGCGAAAGGTGACAAAGCTGCTGAAGCAGAAGCAGCTGGCGCTGATTACGTAGGCGAATCAGAATACGCTAACAAAATCCAACAAGGCTGGTTCGACTTCGATGTAGTTGTAGCTACACCGGACATGATGGGCGAAGTTGGTAAATTAGGTCGTGTATTAGGACCTAAAGGTTTAATGCCTAACCCTAAAACTGGCACAGTAACTATGGATGTTAAAAAAGCGGTTGAAGAAATCAAAGCAGGTAAAGTAGAATACCGTGCTGAGAAAGCTGGTATCGTCCACGCTTCAATCGGTAAAGTATCATTCAGTACTGAGGATTTAGTTGATAACTTCAACACTATCCAAGATGTATTAGCAAAAGCTAAACCAGCTTCAGCTAAAGGTACTTACTTCAAGTCTGTTGCAGTTTCAACTACAATGGGTCCTGGTGTTAAAGTAGATACTTCAAACTTCAAACTATAATATAAATGAAATTTAAGAACTAGAGAAAATGTAAAAGTTGCAAAGTGCCAATCGTATCGATTCATATCTGAGACAGCTGAAAATATTTTCTCTAGTTTTTTTAAATTACTTATTGACATATCACATTGAAACAGTTATATTGATAAATGTGATTATTTTACCTAAGACAGTAGGAGTTAGAGATAACTTAAAACTTGATCCTACCGAGGCTAAAATTGACTTGAACGTGAACTATGAAACTTTCAAGCACTTTTTGCCGTAGGGTGAAAGTGCTTTTTTTATTGGGTAAAGCTCAAAAAAAGCACCGAACAAAATATGTATGGAGGTGTCTAAATGTCTGGAATTATTGAAGCGAAAAAACAATTAGTTGAACAAATCGCTGATCAACTTAAAAATTCTGTTTCAACAGTAATCGTAGATTACCGTGGTTTAACAGTAGAAGAAGTAACAGAATTACGTAAACAATTACGTGAAGCTGGTGTTGAGTACAAAGTTTACAAAAACACTATGTTACGTCGTGCTGCTGAACAAGCGGGAATCGAAGGTCTTGACGAATTCTTAACAGGTCCAACAGCTGTTGCAACAACTACTGATGATGTAGTTGCTCCTGCAAAAGTTATCGCTGGATTTGCTAAAGATCACGAAGCTTTAGAAATTAAAACAGGCGTAATGGAAGGTAGCGTTATCTCAGCAGAAGAAGTTAAAACTGTTGGTTCATTACCATCACACGACGGTCTTGTTTCTATGTTACTTTCTGTATTACAAGCTCCTGTACGCAACTTCGCTTATGCGGTTAAAGCAGTTGGAGAATCTAAAGAAGAAGAAAGTGCTGAATAATCAGTACACACAATTAATTATTTAAAAAATGGAGGAAATATATAATGGCTAATCAAGAACAAATCATTGAAGCAATTAAAGAAATGTCAGTATTAGAATTAAATGACTTAGTAAAAGCAATCGAAGAAGAATTTGGTGTAACTGCAGCAGCTCCAGTAGCAGCAGCAGGTGCAGCAGGCGGCGGAGACGCAGCAGCAGAAAAAACTGAATTTGACGTTGAGTTAACTTCAGCTGGTTCATCTAAAATCAAAGTTGTTAAAGCTGTTAAAGACGCAACTGGTTTAGGATTGAAAGACGCTAAAGAATTAGTAGACAACGCTCCTAAAGTAATCAAAGAAGCTTTACCTAAAGAAGAAGCTGAAAAACTTAAAGAAACATTAGAAGAAGTTGGCGCAACTGTAGAATTAAAATAATTCTATTGCCACAGCCAATAACTAAATGAAAAGAGAACGAGGCTAATAACCATTGTTAATGTGTGAAACTTAGTTTCACAGCCTGAATTCTTTGAGAAATGAAAACCCCGTTATTGAGTTAACGGGGTTTTTCTAATGAGTACAACTCATTATAGAACGAAAGGTATTTATAGCAAATGACTGATGAAATGTGTATCCTTAAAGTAAAGGGTAGACTTGTCTTTGTTGAAATGGAAGAGTATACTCGAACAGCTTCTAATGTAAAGTAATGAGGTGTAAGCATGAGTCATTATTATGACAAAGATCCTAAAGTTGAAAGTCATAAAGAGACATTTAAATACCATTATCATCAAAATGAATTGAATCTAGTGACTGATGCAGGAGTATTTTCTAAAGGAAAAATAGACTTTGGCTCAGATTTATTAGTTCGTACATTTTTAAAAGAACATCCACCAGGACCTAAGAAGACAATTGTTGATGTGGGTTGCGGTTATGGACCGATTGGTTTGATGATTGCGAAAGTATCTCCGCATCACCATGTTATTATGTTGGATGTGAACCACCGAGCACTAGATTTAGCAAAAGAAAATAGTGAGAAAAACCATATTGAAAATGTCACTGTAAAAGAGAGTGATGGTTTAGCTGAAGTTCCGGATAATTCTTGTGACATGATCGTGACGAACCCGCCAATCAGGGCAGGGAAGTCAGTGGTTCATGGCATTTTAGAAGACGCACATGAGAAGTTGAGAGCTGAAGGTGAATTATACGTTGTAATTCAGAAAAAGCAAGGTATGCCTTCGGCGAAAAAGAAAATGGAAGCTGTTTTTGGTAATGTAGAAACCCTAACCAAAGAGAAAGGGTATTACATTTTGAAAAGCAAGCGTTAACCATTGACAACCATATTAATTTCTGATATAGTTATAGAATGTAAAAATTTATGTTCAAGAAGTGTGTACTTTTACGTATAAAATAACAAAGTAAATCTTTAATAACGCAGAATAGAAAATGGTGTCATCGGGTGTGCTGCCGTTTTCTTTTTGTCTTGTTACCGTTTTGTTTATTTTAATATGTAAGAGACATTCGAACAATTTTTGAGGGGTGAATCTGTTTGGCAGGTAAATTTGTCCAATATGGAAGACATCGTAAACGTAGAAATTACGCGAGAATTTCTGAGGTTTTAGAATTACCAAACCTTATTGAAATTCAAACTAAATCTTATGAATGGTTCTTAAAAGAAGGCTTATTAGAAATGTTCCGTGACATTTCTCCAATCGAAGACTTCACAGGCAACCTTTCTTTAGAATTTGTAGATTATAGATTGGGTGAACCGAAATACGATTTAGAGGAATCTAAGAACCGCGACGCAACTTATGCTGCACCTCTTCGTGTCAAAGTGCGTCTTATTAACAAAGAAACAGGAGAAGTGAAAGACCAAGAAGTCTTCATGGGTGATTTCCCATTAATGACTGATACAGGTACTTTCATGATCAATGGTGCTGAGCGTGTTATTGTATCACAATTAGTTCGTTCTCCATCCGTATACTTCAATGAAAAAATCGATAAAAATGGTCGTGAAAACTATGATGCGACAGTAATTCCTAACCGTGGTGCTTGGTTAGAATTCGAAACTGATGCGAAAGACATCGTTTATGTTCGTATCGATAGAACAAGAAAATTACCATTAACTGTATTATTACGTGCTTTAGGTTATTCAACTGATCAATCAATTATTGATTTATTAGGTGACAACGAATACCTACGTAACACTTTAGAAAAAGATGGTACTGAAAATACAGATCAAGCACTATTAGAAATTTATGAACGTTTACGCCCTGGCGAACCACCTACAGTAGAAAACGCGAAAAGCTTGCTTTACTCTCGTTTCTTCGATCCGAAACGTTATGACTTAGCAAGTGTTGGTCGCTATAAAATGAACAAAAAACTTCATTTGAAACATCGTTTATTCAACCAAAAATTGGCTGAACCGATTGTTAATACTGAAACAGGTGAAATTGTTGCTGAAGAAGGCACAGTTTTAGACCGTCGTAAACTAGACGAAATTATGGATGTTTTAGAATCTAACGCAAACATCGAAGTGGATGAGTTAGATGACAGCATCGTAAACGAACCTGTTGAAACACAATCAATTAAAATTTATGTACCAAATGATGAAGAAGGCCGTACAACAACAGTTATCGGTAATGCATTCCCTGATTCAGAAGTGAAATGTATTACACCAGCTGACATTGTTGCGTCAATGTCTTACTTCTTCAACTTATTGTATGGTGTAGGTCAAACAGATGATATTGACCACTTAGGTAACCGTCGTTTACGTTCAGTAGGCGAATTACTTCAAAACCAATTCAGAATCGGTTTATCAAGAATGGAACGTGTCGTTCGTGAAAGAATGTCTATTCAAGATACAGATTCTATTACACCACAACAACTTATCAACATTCGTCCAGTGATTGCATCTATCAAAGAATTCTTTGGTAGCTCTCAATTATCACAATTCATGGACCAAGCGAACCCATTAGCAGAGTTGACACATAAACGTCGTCTATCTGCACTTGGACCTGGTGGTTTAACACGTGAACGTGCACAAATGGAAGTACGTGACGTGCATTACTCTCACTATGGCCGTATGTGTCCAATCGAGACACCAGAGGGTCCGAACATCGGTTTAATCAACTCATTATCAAGTTATGCGCGTGTTAATGAATTTGGTTTCATTGAAACACCATATCGTAAAGTTGACCATGAGAAAAATGCGGTAACAGATCAAATCGATTACCTTACTGCAGACGAAGAAGACAGCTATGTTGTTGCGCAAGCGAACTCACGTTTAGATGACGAAGGTCGTTTCTTAGACGAAGAAATCGTTTGTCGTTTCCGTGGTAACAACACAACTATGGATAGAGAGAAAATGGACTATATGGACGTTTCTCCTAAACAAGTTGTATCTGCAGCGACAGCATGTATCCCATTCTTAGAAAATGATGACTCTAACCGTGCGTTAATGGGTGCGAACATGCAACGTCAAGCAGTACCATTGATGAACCCTGAATCTCCATTCGTAGGTACAGGTATGGAACATGTGGCTGCACGTGACTCAGGTGCTGCTGTAATCAACAAGCATTTTGGTCGTGTAGAACATGTAGAATCTAATGAAATTAAAGTACGTCGTATTATTGAAGAAGATGGTCAAGAATACGAAGGCGAAGTAGATGCGTATAGATTAGCTAAATTCAAACGTTCTAACTCAGGTACTTGTTACAACCAACGCCCAATTGTTAAAGTCGGCGACGTTGTATCTCAAGGTGAAATCTTAGCAGATGGTCCTTCAATGGAACTTGGTGAGATGGCACTTGGACGTAACGTAGTAGTCGGATTCATGACTTGGGACGGTTATAACTATGAGGATGCTGTTATCATGAGTGAACGTCTTGTTAAAGATGACGTTTATACTTCTATTCATATTGAAGAATATGAATCTGAAGCACGTGATACAAAACTTGGACCTGAAGAAATTACACGTGACATTCCTAACGTTGCTGAAAGCGCACTTAAAAACTTAGATGAACGCGGTATCGTTTATGTAGGTGCAGAAGTGAAAGATGGCGACATCTTAGTTGGTAAAGTAACACCTAAAGGTGTAACTGAATTAACTGCTGAGGAACGTTTATTACACGCAATCTTCGGTGAAAAAGCACGTGAAGTTCGTGATACGTCATTACGTGTACCACATGGTGCAGGCGGTATCGTACTAGATGTCAAAGTCTTCAATCGTGAAGATGGCGATGATTCATTATCTCCAGGTGTAAACCAATTAGTACGTGTTTACATCGTTCAAAAACGTAAAATCCACGTTGGGGATAAAATGTGCGGTCGTCACGGTAACAAAGGGGTTATCTCTAAGATTGTTCCTGAAGAAGATATGCCTTACTTACCAGACGGCACACCAATCGATATCATGTTAAACCCACTAGGTGTACCATCACGTATGAACATCGGACAAGTACTTGAATTACACTTAGGTATGGCGGCTAAAAACTTAGGAATCCATGTAGCTTCACCAGTATTCGATGGTGCCAACGATGATGATGTATGGTCTACAATCGAAGAAGCAGGTATGGCAAGAGATGGTAAAACTGTATTATATGATGGACGTACAGGTGAACCATTCGATAACCGTATCTCTGTTGGTGTAATGTACATGTTGAAACTTGCACACATGGTTGACGACAAATTACATGCGCGTTCAACTGGACCATACTCACTTGTTACACAACAACCACTTGGTGGTAAAGCACAATTCGGTGGACAACGTTTCGGTGAGATGGAGGTATGGGCACTTGAAGCTTATGGTGCTGCATACACATTGCAAGAAATCCTAACTTATAAATCTGATGACACTGTAGGTCGTGTAAAAACTTATGAAGCGATCGTTAAAGGTGAAAACATCTCTAGACCAAGTGTTCCGGAATCATTCCGCGTATTGATGAAAGAATTACAAAGTTTAGGTCTTGATGTTAAAGTCATGGATGAAAATGATAAAGAAATTGAAATGTCAGATATGGATGAAGACGATGTGCACGATCATAAAGTAAACATCCAACAATCTTCAATTCCTGAATCACAAAAAGAAACAACTGACTAATTCATTTCGGTGTTCAATAAGCAAATAGCGTAATGTTAAAAATTCAAATATTGCAAGGCTGCATTAGGCAATGTACTGCATTGCCTTTATGCACCTTTAATATTTTTCAATTTATTGATCATTTATCAATCAAATAGCACAGCTAATCTAAATTGAAGGAGGTAGGCTCCTTGATTGATGTAAATAATTTCCATTATATGAAAATCGGCCTTGCTTCACCTGAAAAGATTCGTTCATGGTCATACGGTGAAGTTAAGAAACCTGAAACAATCAACTATCGTACTTTAAAACCTGAAAAAGATGGTTTATTCTGTGAAAGAATTTTCGGACCTACAAAAGACTGGGAATGTAGTTGCGGTAAGTACAAACGTGTACGTTATAAAGGCATGGTTTGTGACCGTTGCGGCGTTGAAGTAACGAAATCAAAAGTACGTCGTGAAAGAATGGGCCACATTGAACTTGCGGCACCAGTTTCACACATTTGGTACTTCAAAGGTATCCCAAGTCGTATGGGTCTACTATTAGATATGTCTCCAAGATCACTTGAAGAAGTTATCTACTTCGCATCATATGTTGTGGTTGATCCAGGCCCAACAGGTCTTGAGAAAAAATCATTACTTTCTGAAGCAGAATTCAGAGACTATTATGATAAATTCCCTGGTCAATTCGTAGCGAAAATGGGTGCTGAAGGTATTAAAGACCTATTATCTGAAATTGACTTAGATGAAGAGTTGAAAGACTTACGTACTGAATTAGAATCAGCAACTGGACAAAGATTGACTCGTGCAATCAAACGTTTAGAAGTTGTTGAATCATTCAGAAACTCTGGTAACGAACCTTCATGGATGATTTTGGATGTACTTCCAATTATCCCACCAGAAATCCGTCCAATGGTTCAATTAGACGGCGGACGTTTTGCGACAAGTGACTTGAACGACTTATACCGTCGTGTTATCAACCGTAATAACCGTTTGAAACGTTTATTAGACTTAGGTGCGCCTGGTATTATCGTTCAAAACGAAAAACGTATGTTGCAAGAAGCAGTAGACGCATTAATCGATAATGGTCGTCGTGGCCGTCCAGTAACTGGTCCAGGTAACCGTCCATTAAAATCACTTTCACATATGTTGAAAGGTAAACAAGGTCGTTTCCGTCAAAACTTATTAGGTAAACGTGTTGACTACTCTGGTCGTTCTGTTATCGCAGTAGGTCCAGGACTTAAAATGTATCAATGTGGTCTACCTAAAGAAATGGCGTTAGAATTATTCAAACCTTTCGTAATGAAAGAATTAGTTCAACGCGAAATTGCGACAAACATCAAAAATGCGAAAAGCAAAATTGAACGTATGGAAGATGAAGTATGGGATGTTTTAGAAGACGTTATCAAAGAACACCCAGTACTCCTTAACCGTGCTCCAACATTGCACAGACTAGGTATCCAAGCGTTCGAACCAACATTAGTTGAAGGCCGTGCGATTCGTTTACATCCATTGGTAACAACAGCTTATAACGCTGACTTCGATGGTGACCAAATGGCCGTTCACGTACCTTTATCTAAAGAAGCACAAGCAGAAGCACGTATGTTAATGCTTGCAGCTCAAAACATCTTGAACCCTAAAGATGGTAAACCAGTTGTTACACCATCACAAGATATGGTACTTGGTAACTATTACCTTACTTTAGAACGTAAAGATGCAGTGAATACAGGTGCAATCTTTAACGATGCAAATGAAGTATTGAAAGCATACCAAAATGGTTATGTACACTTGCATACACGTATTGGTGTACATGCAGGTTCATTCAATAACCCTACATTCACTGAAGAACAAAATCGTAAGATCTTGACGACAACTGTCGGTAAAGTAATCTTTAACGAAATCATTCCGGATTCATTTGCTTATATTAATGAACCGTCTCAAACAAACTTAGAAGATAAAACACCTGATAAATACTTCGTCAGCGCAAGCGAATTAGGCGAAGGCGGCTTAAAAGCATACTTTGAAGACCAAGAACTTGTTGAACCATTCAACAAAAAATTCTTAGGAAATATCATTGCAGAAGTGTTCAATCGCTTCAGCATTACTGATACATCAATGATGCTTGACCGTATGAAAGACTTAGGTTTCAAATACTCTTCTAAAGCAGGTATCACTGTTGGTGTATCTGACATCGTGGTATTACCTGATAAACAAGAAATCTTAGATGAACACGAAAAATTAGTTGAACGTGTTCAAAAACAATATAACCGTGGTTTAATCACTGAAGAAGAACGTTACAATGCTGTCGTTGAAATTTGGACAGATGCTAAGGATGAAATTCAAGGTAAATTGATGAAATCCCTAGAAAAAACGAACCCAATCTTCATGATGAGTGACTCTGGTGCCCGTGGTAACGCATCTAACTTTACTCAGTTAGCTGGTATGCGTGGTCTGATGGCCGCACCATCTGGTAAAATCATCGAGTTACCAATCACATCTTCATTCCGTGAAGGTTTAACAGTGTTAGAGTACTTCATCTCTACTCACGGTGCGCGTAAAGGTCTTGCCGATACAGCACTTAAAACTGCCGATTCAGGTTACCTTACTCGTCGTCTTGTTGACGTTGCGCAAGATGTTATCGTTCGTGAAGAAGATTGCGGAACTGACCGTGGTCTACTTGTATCTGACATCAAAGAAGGTACAGAAATGATCGAACCATTCATCGAACGTATTGAAGGCCGTTACTCTAAAGAAACGGTACGTCATCCAGAAACTGATGAAGTTCTTGTGAAACCAGATCAATTGATTACACCAGAAATCGCAAAACGCATCACTGATGCAGGCATTGAACAAATGTACATCCGTTCAGCATTTACATGTAATACACGTCATGGTGTATGTGAAAAATGTTACGGTAAAAACCTTGCGACTGGTGAAAAAGTTGAAGTGGGTGAAGCGGTTGGTACAATCGCAGCACAATCTATCGGTGAACCAGGTACACAGCTTACAATGCGTACCTTCCATACAGGTGGGGTAGCCGGAAGCGATATCACTCAAGGTCTTCCACGTATCCAAGAGATCTTCGAAGCACGTAACCCTAAAGGTCAAGCAGTTATTACTGACATTGAAGGTACAGTCGAAGACATCAAACTTGCGAAAGACCGTCAACAAGAAATCGTGATCAAAGGTGCTAACGAAACAAGATCTTATCTTGCTTCAGGTACTTCACGTCTTAAAGTTGAAAAAGGCCAACACGTTGAACGCGGTGAAGTCTTAACTGAAGGTTCTATCGAACCTAAGAACTACTTATCAGTAGCAGGCTTAAATGCGACAGAAAGCTACTTGCTTAAAGAAGTTCAAAAAGTTTACCGTATGCAAGGTGTAGAAATCGACGATAAACACGTTGAGGTTATGGTTCGTCAAATGTTACGTAAAGTACGTATCATTGAAGCTGGTGATACAAAACTATTACCAGGTTCATTAGTAGACATCCACAACTTTACAGATGCAAATAGAGAAGCATTCAAAGACCGCAAACGTCCAGCAACTGCAAAACCAGTATTGCTTGGTATTACGAAAGCGTCTCTTGAAACAGAAAGCTTCTTATCAGCAGCATCATTCCAAGAAACAACTCGTGTCCTTACAGATGCAGCTATCAAAGGTAAACGCGATGACTTACTTGGTCTTAAAGAGAACGTTATTATCGGTAAATTGATTCCTGCAGGTACAGGTATGAGACGTTATAGCGAAGCTAAATACGAAAAACATATCGACCCTCAAGTGAAAGAAGCAGTTGAGGAACTTGCAGCGGATACAAATACACCGCAATAATAAACTTTAGATTATAAATCAGCCAATACCACTTTCTGAATTAGAAAGCCGGTATTGGCTTTTCTATTCTTTGAAATACAGAGAGGATTAAGGATATCTGTTGAAATTTTCACCGAATTTGTTATCATTAAAAAAGTCAGCATTATATTAAATAATTGTGTTGACGCAACCTATGGAAAGTGTTACTATTATAAAGGTTGATGCAAGCAGAACTTTGGAGGATAATCAATGTCTAATGAAAAAGTTGCACGCTTAAACAAACACCATAAGGTTGTTGGTTTGAAAGAGACGCTCAAAGCTCTCAAGAAGAACCAAGTTACATCATTGATTATTGCTCAAGACGTTGAAGTTTATTTGCTGTCAGACGTGTTAAGTAAGATCAATCATAGCGATATTCCTGTTTCATTTTTCGAAAGTAAAAAAGCTTTAGGAGAATATGCAGGTATCAACGTAGATGCAGCAGTCGTTGCTCTATTGAAATGAGAATTAGTAAGTAATTGCGCTTACTAAATTTTATTTAACCTAAAAATGAACCACCTGGATGTGTGGGATTATAAAACAGGAGAGGAGGACATCTTAAATGCCTACTATTAACCAATTAGTACGTAAACCAAGAAAAAGCAAAGCTAAGAAATCAGATTCACCAGCTTTGAACAAAGGTTTTAACAGTATGAGAAAACAATTTACTGACTTGAACTCACCACAAAAACGTGGCGTATGTACTCGTGTTGGTACAATGACACCTAAAAAACCTAACTCAGCGTTACGTAAATATGCTCGTGTTCGTTTATCAAACAACATCGAAGTAAACGCATATATCCCTGGTATCGGCCATAACTTACAAGAACACAGTGTTGTACTTGTACGTGGAGGTCGTGTAAAAGACTTACCTGGTGTGCGTTACCATATCGTTCGTGGTGCACTTGATACTTCAGGTGTAGAAGGTCGTATGCAAAGCCGTTCATTATACGGTACAAAACGTCCTAAAAAATAAGTTTAAGATTACGTAAATTTTCGAGATAAATTTTGAGATTATACTATAATATGAAGGGAGGACTCTGATTATGCCTCGTAAAGGATCAGTACCAAAAAGAGACGTCTTACCAGATCCAATTCACAACTCTAAGTTAGTGACTAAATTGATTAACAAAATCATGTTAGATGGTAAGCGCGGAACAGCTCAAAGAATTCTTTATTCAGCATTTGACCTTGTACAAGAACGCAGTGGTCGTGATGCAATGGAAGTATTCGATGAAGCAATTAACAATATCATGCCAGTATTAGAAGTTAAAGCACGCCGTGTAGGTGGCTCTAACTATCAAGTACCTGTAGAAGTACGTCCAGAGCGTCGTACGACTTTAGGTTTACGTTGGTTAGTTAACTATTCACGTCTTCGTGGTGAAAAAACTATGGAAGAACGTTTAGCTAACGAAATCTTAGATGCAGCTAACAATACAGGTGGCGCAGTTAAGAAACGTGAAGATGTACACAAAATGGCTGAAGCGAACAAAGCATTCGCTCATTACCGCTGGTAAGATTCAAGGTTTAACCCTGAGCGTGTTCAAATGGTATATTCCAAGGCATGCTTAGGGCATCGCCATATTCAAAGTATTTACTCAAGTAATTACTGGAAGGAGAAAAAATACAATGGCTAGAGACTTTTCTTTGGAAAAAACTCGTAACATTGGTATCATGGCCCACATTGACGCTGGTAAAACAACTACAACTGAACGTATCTTGTTTTACACAGGTCGTATCCACAAAATTGGTGAAACTCACGATGGTGGGGCACAAATGGACTGGATGGAACAAGAACAAGACCGTGGTATCACAATCACATCAGCAGCAACAACTGCACAATGGCATGATTACCGTGTCAACATTATCGATACACCAGGACACGTAGACTTCACAGTTGAGGTTGAACGTTCATTACGTGTACTTGACGGTGCGGTTACAGTACTTGATGCTCAATCAGGTGTTGAACCACAAACTGAAACAGTTTGGCGTCAAGCTACAACTTATGGAGTTCCTCGTATCGTATTCGTAAACAAAATGGACAAAATCGGTGCGAACTTCGAATACGCAGTAAGCACTTTACATGATCGTTTGGATGCAAACGCTCAAGCTGTTCAATTACCAATCGGTGCTGAAGACGAATTCGAAGCAATCATTGACTTAGTTACAATGAAATGTTTCCAATACAATGGTGAATTCGGTGAAGAAGTCGTAGAAATCGAAATTCCAGAAGACTACAAAGCGAAAGCAGCTGAAGCTCGCGAAACATTAATCGAATCAGTTGCAGAAGTTAACGAAGACTTAATGGAAAAATATCTTGAAGGTGAAGAAATTTCAGTTGACGAATTGAAAGCAGCAATCCGTCAAGCTACTTTAGATATCGAATTCTACCCAGTACTTTGCGGTACTGCATTCAAAAACAAAGGTGTTCAATTAATGCTTGACGCTGTAATTGATTACCTACCATCACCATTAGATGTTAAACCAATCATTGGTCACCGTGCTAGCAATCCTGATGAAGAAATCGTTGCTAGAGCAGATGATGATGCAGAATTCGCTGCATTAGCATTCAAAGTTATGACTGACCCTTACGTTGGTAAATTAACATTCTTCCGTGTGTACTCAGGTACTATGAACTCTGGTTCATACGTGAAAAACTCTACTAAAGACAAACGTGAACGTGTAGGTCGTTTACTACAAATGCACGCGAACACTCGTAAAGAAATCAGCACAGTTTACTCAGGCGATATCGCAGCTGCGGTAGGTCTTAAAGAAACTGGTACTGGTGACACTTTATGTGGTGAGAAAAATGACATTATCTTGGAATCAATGGAATTCCCAGAACCTGTTATTCACTTGTCAGTAGAACCAAAATCTAAAGCTGACCAAGATAAAATGACTCAAGCTTTAGTTAAATTACAAGAAGAAGACCCAACATTCCATGCACACACTGATGAAGAAACTGGACAAGTTATCATCGGCGGTATGGGTGAGCTTCACTTAGACATTCTTGTAGACCGTATGAAAAAAGAATTTAACGTTGAAGCTAACGTTGGTGCGCCAATGGTTTCATACCGTGAAACATTCAAAACACCAGCTAAAGTTCAAGGTAAATTCTCTCGTCAATCTGGTGGTCGTGGTCAATACGGTGATGTTCACATTGAATTCACACCAAACGAAGTTGGCGCAGGATTCGAATTCGAAAACGCTATCGTTGGTGGTGTAGTTCCACGTGAATACATTCCATCAGTTGAAGCTGGTCTTAAAGATGCTATGGAAAACGGTGTATTAGCTGGTTATCCATTAATCGACGTTAAAGCTAAACTTTACGATGGTTCTTACCATGATGTCGATTCATCTGAAATGGCCTTCAAAATCGCTGCTTCATTAGCACTTAAAGAAGCTGCTAAAGTTGCAGATCCAGTAATCTTAGAACCAATGATGAAAGTTGAAATCTTAATGCCTGAAGAATACATGGGTGACATCATGGGTGACGTAACAGCTCGTCGTGGACGTGTTGATGGTATGGAACCTCGTGGTAACGCTCAAATGGTTCGTGCATTCGTACCACTTTCAGAAATGTTCGGTTACGCAACTTCATTACGTTCTAACACTCAAGGTCGCGGTACTTACACTATGTACTTCGATCACTATGAAGAAGTACCTAAATCAATTTCTGAAGAAATCATCAAGAAAAATAAAGGTGAATAATTAAATTCCCTTTAGGAACTTGCACAAGAACTGACTTGACAGGTCTCCTGAATTGATTTTTTGCGGAAAATGCTTTATAAAGGAATTAGTCCTTTATACAACTTAACAATAAAGCTCTCATGATGGTGAGAAACTATCATGAGAGATAATTTAAATAACTTTTTAACAAGAAGAGGAGAGATTTCATAATGGCTAAAGAAAAATTCGATCGCTCAAAAGAACATGCCAATATTGGTACTATCGGTCACGTTGACCATGGTAAAACAACATTAACAGCTGCAATCGCAACTGTATTAGCAAAAAATGGTGACACTGTAGCACAATCATACGACATGATTGACAACGCTCCAGAAGAAAAAGAACGTGGTATTACAATCAATACTTCACACATCGAGTATCAAACTGACAAACGTCACTATGCTCACGTTGACTGCCCAGGACACGCTGACTATGTTAAAAACATGATCACTGGTGCTGCTCAAATGGACGGCGGTATCTTAGTAGTATCTGCTGCAGATGGCCCAATGCCACAAACTCGTGAACACATCTTATTATCACGTAACGTTGGTGTACCAGCTTTAGTTGTATTCTTAAACAAAGCTGACATGGTTGACGACGAAGAATTATTAGAATTAGTTGAAATGGAAGTTCGTGACTTATTATCTGAATACGACTTCCCTGGTGACGATGTACCAGTTATCGTTGGTTCTGCATTAAAAGCTTTAGAAGGCGACCCAGAATACGAACAAAAAATCTTAGACTTAATGCAAGCTGTAGATGACTACATCCCAACTCCAGAACGTGACTCTGATAAACCATTCATGATGCCAGTTGAGGACGTATTCTCAATCACTGGTCGTGGTACTGTAGCAACAGGCCGTGTTGAACGTGGTCAAATCAAAGTCGGTGAAGAAGTCGAAATCATCGGTATCACTGAAGAAAGCAAGAAAACAACAGTTACAGGTGTAGAAATGTTCCGTAAATTATTAGACTACGCTGAAGCTGGTGACAACATCGGTGCTTTATTACGTGGTGTTGCACGTGAAGACGTACAACGTGGACAAGTATTAGCAGCTCCTGGCTCTATTACTCCACACACAAAATTCAAAGCTGATGTTTACGTTTTATCTAAAGAAGAAGGTGGACGTCATACTCCATTCTTCACTAACTACCGCCCACAATTCTACTTCCGTACTACTGACGTAACTGGCGTTGTTCACTTACCAGAAGGTACTGAAATGGTTATGCCTGGCGATAACGTAGAAATGACTGTTGAATTAATCGCTCCAATCGCGATTGAAGACGGTACTCGTTTCTCTATTCGTGAAGGTGGACGTACTGTAGGATCAGGCGTTGTTACTGAAATCCAAGCATAATTTCGACTTAACTTAAGTTGATTTTTAATAGAGAGCTCCTCTTTTGAGGGGCTCTTTTTTTACATATTTTTCTATTGATACGCTCAGTCGTGTGTTGTTTAACATAAAAAATACGTACACATCATTTCTACATGTGTACGTATTTTTGTTTTGATTTAAAGACGTTCAGAAGATAAAACATTTTCTAATTCTAATATTTTTAAGAACTCGGCAGCTGCGTATTTCAATGCAGCTTCATCAATATCAAAGTAAGGGTTATGGTGAGGGTAGTCTGTACCTTTTTGCGCATTACCACATCCTGTTAGAAAGAAAGCGCCAGGTCTCACACGTTGATAAGCTGAGAAATCTTCGCCCACCATCATCATATCTGCTTCAGTAAAGCGTAAATTCATATCATGAGCGGCTTGCTTAACTGTTTCATAAGCTTGTTCATTATTATGCACAGGGACATAGCCACGTTCATAATCCATTGTGTATTCAATATCATTCGCAAGCGCAAGCCCTTGTAGAAGCTTATCAAGTTTATTCATGATATGTGTTTGGAGCTCAGAATCAAATGTGCGCACTGTACCGCGACACATCGCAGAGTCGGGTATCACACTATCTGATGAACCGGCTTGAATCATTCCGAAAGTAACCACAGCTTGTTTAATCGGATCGACCGTACGTGAAACGATTTTTTGTGCGCTTAGAATAAATTCAGCTAATATCACAATCGGGTCAATCGTTTCATGCGGTTTAGCACCGTGACCGCCTTGACCTTGAATGGTAACGGTAAATTCATCAGGTGAAGCCATCATGGCGCCTGGACGTGAATAAATGATGCCTGTGGGATAACCACTCCATAGGTGGTTGCCGTAAACACTGTCTACACCTTCTAAAGCACCATCATCAATCATTTGTTGGGCACCGCCAGGAACAATTTCTTCACCATATTGAAAGATTAATACGACGTTGCCTTTTAAATGTGCTAAATGTTCATTAATAATTTGAGCAACGCCTAAGAGAATCGCAGTATGGCCATCGTGACCGCACGCATGCATACATCCTTCATTTTTAGAACGATAAGGTTTGTCGTTCAGTTCAGTAATCGGAAGGGCATCGAAGTCAGCACGTAAGGCGACTGTCGGGCCTTCGCCTTGGCCTTTAAATGTTGCGACAATACCGTTTTTTCCTACAGGTCTACGAATCGTACAGTCTAATTGTTCGAGCTGATTAACGATATAGTCGTGGGTGTTATGTTCTTCAAATGATAACTCAGGATATTGATGGAGATGTCTTCTGAGTTGAATCATAGTTTTTTCTTTATCGTGCGCAAGTTGATACCAATTCAACATGGTATTCACCTCTTCTGTAATTAATATAGATGTCCTTATTATAGCACGCGTTTCACAGAATAAACTTAAAACGTTCATGTTAAAATAACGCGTCATTTCGACCTTTTAATATACAAAATTTTGTTTTTTCAAAATAACTAATCAGTGTTAACTTTTCTATTATAATAAAATACGTTATGATATATGTAATCTAACACAAGGGGGATAATCAACCAATGGTTCAATCATTACATGGTTTTTTAGACGAAAACATTCAATATTTAAAGGATAATGGATTATACAACGAGATTGATATTGTCGAAGGGGCAAATGGACCGGAAATTACAATCAACGGCGAAAAGTATATCAATCTTTCTTCAAACAACTACTTAGGTTTAGCAACAGACGAAGACTTGAAAAAAGTTGCGAAAGAAGCAATCAATCATTATGGTGTCGGTGCAGGTGCAGTACGTACAATCAACGGTACACTAGATGTTCATGAAACTTTAGAAAACACATTAGCTGAATTTAAAGGAACAGAAGCAGCGATTGCATATCAATCTGGTTTTAATTGTAATATGGCAGCGATTTCTGCGGTTATGAATAAAAATGATGCGATTCTTTCAGATGAGTTAAACCATGCCTCTATTATCGATGGTTGCCGCTTATCTAAAGCTAAAATTATTCGCGTAAATCATTCAGATATGGACGACTTACGTCAAAAAGCGAAAGAAGCTGTAGAATCAGGTCAATACAATAAAGTGATGTATATCACTGATGGTGTGTTCAGTATGGATGGTGACGTAGCGAAGTTACCTGAAATCGTTGAGATTGCGGAAGAGTTTGACTTAATTACTTATGTCGATGATGCGCACGGATCAGGTGTTATGGGTAAAGGTGCTGGCACAGTAAAACACTTCGGTTTACAAGATAAAATCGATTTCCAAATCGGTACATTATCTAAAGCAATTGGTGTGGTCGGCGGTTATGTCGCTGGGACACAAGAGTTAATCGACTGGTTGAAAGTACAATCACGTCCATTCTTATTCTCAACATCTTTAACACCAGAATCTTCAGCAGCGATTACTGCCGCTGTACGTAAACTTATGGATTCTACAGAACTGCATGACAAACTTTGGGAAAATGCGAATTATCTTAAAGACGGCTTAAAAGAACTAGGTTATGATATTGGTGAATCAGAAACACCAATCACACCTGTAATTATTGGTGATGAAAAACAAACACAAGAATTCAGTAAACGTCTAAAAGACGAAGGAGTTTATGTGAAATCTATCGTCTTCCCAACAGTACCACGTGGTACAGGACGTGTACGTAATATGCCTACAGCTGCACATACTAAAGAAATGTTAGATGAAGCACTTGAGGCGTATAAAAAAGTAGGTAAAGAACTTGGCGTAATCTAAGTAGCTTTATATAAACAATGAAGCGGAACTGTTCAGTTAATTGAACGGTTCCGCTTTTATTTTAGAAATCAGTCTATTAGATACTTAGCTGAGTCATTTCTTTTATTGTTTAAGTGATATATCTATGATCAAGATAAAACTTCTCTAATGGCTCGTTATCTTTGATGCATTGTTCAATACGTTCTAATGATTCTTCAAGTGTCATTTGTCTCAAAAACATTCTGCCTGGTGGTTCTCCAAATTTTTTCTCATAAGCTTTTTCAGCAGCTTCATAGGCATCAATCAATTTGTCATCATACATAGTTTTTCATTCCTTTGTGGTTGATTCAGAGGTGTCGTATATATTCATTTTATCCGTTGAGTGAATACACGAACGTACTTAACTCAAGTAGTGATTATCTAAATAAAACTTTTCCAATGGTTCGTTATCTTTCACACAGTCTTTCATAAGTTCCAAAGCATCTTCAGCAGGCATACCCCGTAAAAGCATTCTACTAGGAGCTTCTTTAAACTTTTTAGTATAAGCACATACAGCAGCTTGATACTCTTTTTTAAATTGTTCATCATACATATTAATCTACTCCTTCATCATGGTGTGAATCGTGTTGTGACAGGGTGATATCTTTTAAATTTAATTGCGGCTTAATTTCATATGTTTTCTCTTCTTTTGAATCTAGTAAGACGTCTGTCAGTTGAATCGTATAAATATCTGAGCTGTTATAGTCTTTATAATAATACGTTAAGTGTTCGCAATCGAGTATACATTGATATTGCGTATAATGAGGCTGCCCTTCGTGGAGTACGATGCCTCTCGGAATACTGACAGTGTCTAATAATTTGAATAGGTTATTTAAGCGCATGGTGTCGTCTACAGCATCTTCAATCATTTGACGGAAATAAGCAGTTTTAACGAAACGTGCTGGCGAGGTATAACCTCCAGGCAATATTTCAGTATTTGTTTCGACATGAATTGGATCTACTTGTTTATCACCAAGTGTGATGGATACTGATGAATCAGTATTAAAAGCTATGTACTGTTGTAAATTCTGGTAGTGCCATTCTAAATCAGGGTGATTAGTCAGAACTTGTACCGGATTATCTTTCAAAATCAGTTTACACCATTTGGTACAAGAACAATACTTTGACCTGTTTGATCAGTGACGATGAAATGAAAGGCAGGAGTTTTACCAAGTACAGGGTTTTGTTCATCAATCAACCTCACATTACCAATCGTTTCTTTTAAATGTGAAATGGATGCGTTCGTACCTAAAAGCCACATAATGAATGATTCTGGACCTAAATTAATATGATGTGAAGCGGGTGCAGGCTTATATGTCGCAAAGCCATTGTTGTTTAAAATTGCGATAGAAAGACCTTTTTCATTGATGCCATCTGCGAACATTACATCGTCTATTTTCATCGCACTGCCTACAAAACCATAGTCAAAAGTGAAGGTTTGTCCATAAGTTGTTTCCCACTGATAGTTTCTTGGGATAACTTTAGGAAAAGCTTTCAGTTCAAACGCAAAGTCCATGGTCCGTGCTAAGTAAGTTGTGTCGTATTGTGAAGTAAAGGTAAAGCTCGTACACATATGTATCAGCCCCTTAATACCATTAAAAGTTATAATCTAATTGATAATACCATATGGATATAGAAAAAACGGAGCAGCTTCTCTATGTGCTTCTCCGTTTAGTTCTATTTACTGATGGTCTGAAGATTCTTCAGTTAAATCAATCAGATTTAATTTAGGTTTTACTGTATAAGTAATCGCATCACTTGCGTTTAAAATCTCATCAGTTAGTTTGATTTGGTATACATCTGAACCGTTATAGTCTTTAAAGTAATAAGTGAGATGATGTGTATCGACGATAGCTTGGTATTGTGTGTAATAAATCGTACCTTCGTCTAAAACGACACCTCTTGGAATACTGACAGTATCGAGTAATTTAAATAAGTTGTTGAGTCGTTTATTCTCATCTTCCGCATCTTCGATAAATTGACGGAAATAAGCCATTTTAACGAAACGAGATGGGGAAGTATAACCGCCCGGCAGAACTTCAGTACCAGATTCAACGCCAAAAGGTTTTACACTCTCAATGCCTAAGAGTGACGGTGAGGGCGCTTCGATATTGAAGTGTGTATACTGTCTCACATTTTGATAGTGCCATTCTAAGTTAGGGTTATTCGTTAATACACGAATGGGATTCTCTTTAATAATCAGTTGACCGTCTGAAGGAATCACAACGATACTTTGACCAGATTGATCTGTAATCATAAAGTGTAGTGGTGGAACGCTGTCTAATGCGGGATTTACTTGTTTAAGTAAACGAACATTATCTGCTTGTTCTTTAAAGTCTCTGATAGATTCATTCATGCCTAAAAACCACATAATGAATTCTTCAGGTTCTAGATTGATATTGTCATTAGAAGTAGAAGTCGCATAAGAAGCTTCTCCTTGATAATATAACACAGCAATGGATAATCCTTTTTTGTTTATGCCATCTCCGAATACCACACCATTGACTGTCATTGCAGTTCCTACAAAGCCGTAATTTAATTTAAAGTCACGACCATTGTTGCTTGTCCATTCATAATTTCTAGGAATAGCCTTCGGGAAAGAATTCAAACTAAATGAGAAATCCATGGTGCGTGCTAAATAGTTCGCATCATATTGAGATGTAAATGCAAAACTCGTACACATAAATGTGCCTCCTTAAAAACAGTAATCAGTACAAAAAAACGTTACAATAATCATAACATGACGCAAGTCAAGACTTCGAATAAAGTAATGCCAATAAGGTGTTGAGAGTGAGGGATACTGTTGAAAATTAAAATATGTGAGGATGCAGCTTTATTAGCACGTTTAAATCAAACTGTCCATGACATACATCATCAAGCCTATCCAGATACTTTTAAGCCTTATCATTATTTGGATACGCTAGATCTATTTCAAAAGCTCATGCATCAACCTGAGCATTATTTATTAGTCATTGAAACGGATACAGGAATAGCGGCTGGGTACTTGTGGGCGCAATTGGTAACGTTATATGAAACGCCATTTCGTTATGGGCAGAAGACGTTGTATATTCATCAAATCAGTATTGAACCAGAATTTCAGCATAAAGGTTATGGGCATGCACTCATGCAGTATATAGAAGAGGTAGCAGAAAAAGAGCGGTGTGACACAGTAGAATTGGATTATTGGGGGAAAAATAACGCGGCTGTTGATTTCTATGAAAAAGAAGGTTATGAATTTCTTCAAAAGCATTGCCGTAAAAATATTTGATGGTTTATCTAAATGATGTGTCTTTGAAATAAATAGAAAAGTATAATTTTGCTCTTTTCAAATGTAAGCGCTTTACTTATTTTTGTACGTATGGTATATACATTAATAAGCATTTATAAAAATATAGTGTTAAATAACAAGAGTATGTACACCTCAGAAATACTACAGTTCTTTAGCGCACTTTTCAAAGGGGAGAGAGAAATATGAAAAGAATTATGATTACTGGCGCACTAGGGCAAATCGGGACTGAACTTGTATTAAAATGTCGTGAGATTTATGGAACAGATAATGTTTTAGCAACGGATATTAGAGAACCAGAAGCGGATTCTCTAATCAAAGACGGACCGTTTGCGATATTAGATGTAACAGATGCAGCACGCATGAATGAGGTTGTAGAGGAATTTCAACCAGATGCTTTAATGCATATGGCCGCATTATTGTCTGCGACAGCTGAGAAAGATCCAATGCTGGCATGGAATATTAATATGGGTGGTTTAGTCAATGCGTTAGAAGCGGCACGTCATCATAATGTACAGTTCTTTACACCAAGTTCTATCGGGGCATTCGGGCCAACAACACCTAAACGTGATACACCTGCGTTAACGATTCAACGACCAACATCTATGTACGGTGTAAACAAAGTATCAGGTGAGTTATTATGCGAGTATTACCATACTAAGTTTGGTGTAGATACACGAAGCGTACGTTTCCCTGGCTTAATTTCATTTGTGAAAGAACCAGGCGGCGGTACAACAGATTACGCTTGTGAGATTTATTTTGAGGCGGTACGTAAAGGTGAGTATACAAGCTTTATCGGTAAAGATACTTACATGGATATGATGTTTATGGATGATGCGATCGACGCAATTATTAAATTGATGGAAGCACCAGAAGAAAATATTGAAAATCGTTGTGCCTTTAACTTAAGCGGTATGAGTTTCGAGCCAGAAGAAATTGCCGCATCTATTCGTAAACAAATTCCAGAATTCAAAATGCACTATGAAGTAGATCCAATCAGACAAGGTATTGCAGATAGCTGGCCAGATGCGATTGATACAAGTTGTGCAAGAAATGAATGGGGCTTCTCACCTAAATATGATTTAGACAAGATGACAGAAGCTATGTTGCAAGGGGTTAGAGAGAAAGAAGCAGCAACACAAAAATAATATAAGCATATGAATTAAATCAACAGGGCTGAATGTTTTCTAGGACCTATAGAAAATGTTCGTCCTGTTAATTATTATGTATAACGGCAGTAGACTAATGTTAAGTGGGTGACGATTAGATGACAACATCATCAAGAGATAGAAGCGTTATGGTTAAAAATTTTGCGAGAACAAAACCTAGAACATAAAATTGTCATCGCTAATGGCAACTTTGGCCATAATGAACCAAAGTGTATCTTGCCATATGGAATCAGTGCGACATTAGATGCTGATAAAGGAAGTGGATGTTCTTAATGAATAGATCGTCTATGCAAAGTGAAAATGAGATTGCTCACAGTTGCATTCAGAAATAGACTGTACAATAATGGAAGTGTAAGGAATATAGCAACTTTTAATTTGTATCAATGGGGAAATGTTAAAGAGAGATATAAATAACTGTGTTCAATAGAGGATTTGATTAGGGGCGTATTTTTTAAATTTTCTAAAAACTCATTGAATACACAGGCTTAGATTGCTATAATTTTAGTATTATCTTATTTATAAGCACAATTTTAGGAGGCAGAAATCATGTCAGAAAATGTTAAATTCGAGAAACGTGAAGAGCTTAAACAAAAACCAGATCCAAGTAACTTAGGATTCGGTCAACACTTCACTGATTACATGTTAAGTTATGACTACGATGAAGATAAAGGTGGTTGGCATGATTTGAAGATTACTCCTTATGCACCGATCGAACTTGATCCCGCTGCACAAGGACTTCATTATGGCCAAGCAGTCTTTGAAGGATTAAAAGCATACAAACATAATGGAGAGGTTGATTTATTCAGACCTGACCAAAACTTCAAACGTATTAATCAATCATTAGCACGCTTAGAAATGCCGCAAATTGATGAAGAGTTATTATTAGAAGGATTAAAAGAACTTGTGAATGTTGAACGTGACTGGGTACCTGAAGGGGAAGGTCAATCATTATACATTCGTCCATTCGTCTTTGCGACTGAAGCAGGTTTAGGTGTACATCCAGCATCTCACTACAAACTATTAATTATCTTATCTCCTTCTGGTTCATACTATGGCGGAGACGCATTAAAACCAACACGTATTTATGTAGAAGATAAATACGTTCGTGCCGTACGTGGTGGTGTTGGATTTGCGAAAGTAGCTGGTAACTACGCAGCAAGCTTATTAGCACAATCTAACGCAAACAAAGAAGGTTATGACCAAGTATTATGGTTAGACGGTGTAGAACAAAAATACATCGAAGAAGTCGGAAGCATGAACATCTTCTTCGTTGAAAATGGTACACTTGTTACACCTGAATTAAACGGTAGTATCTTACCGGGTATTACACGTAAAACAGTAATCGAATTAGCTAAAGAACTTGGCTATAAAGTAGAAGAACGACGTGTATCTGTAGATGAATTATTCGAAGCGTATGATAAAGGCGAATTAGATGAAGTCTTCGGTACAGGTACAGCTGCAGTTATTTCACCTGTAGGCGTCTTAAAATACGAAGACCGCGAAATCGTTATCAACAATAACGAAACAGGTAAAATCACTCAACACTTATATGATCAATATACTGGTATCCAAAGTGGTAAATTAGAAGACAAACACGGCTGGAGAGTTGTAGTTCCTAAAAAATAATTCGAATAAGAATTATAAATAGTGATAAAAAAACAGGTCAGAAGCACAGATAACAGTGTGTTTCTGACCTGTTTTGTCATTAATATAATTAAAGGTTTTTGCCGAGTGCTTTATAATTTCATATGTAAAATAGGATAATTTCTACCTTGGGCGTCTGTTTGAGAGGTTTTATAAACTTCAAAGCCATTTTTAAGATAGAATTCTATTGCGCGTTCATTATCCTTGTTAACATCCACATAACTTACTTTTCCTTGTTGGATTAAATATTGCAGGATTTCTGAACCGTAACCTTGATTAAAGTGTTTTGGGTCTATAAAAAGCATTTCTAAGTTGTGATCGTGTGTTCCAGAAAAGCCAATTGCTTCTTGTCCAACAAACCACAAATAAGCTTCAACTTGTTGGAAGTAAGTAGGAATCTCTTGTTTTAAAATGATTCTATCTTCTTCTTTTAAAAAGTCATGTGTCGCGATGACAGAGCTTTCCCAAATATCTAATGCTTTTGGAAAGTTGGCTTCTTGAAGCTTCATTTTATGTAATCTCATATAGGTTTCTCCTTAAGATTTTGACATACAAACTATCCTACAGAAAGTGCTAACTAAACTCAAGGTAGATAAAAGTAATAAGCAAACATATTATTGTTTACTAGTCTGTATTCTATTGTATAATTGAAAATGATTATCGGTAGAGGTGCTTTTATGAGATATATTTTAATTACGATAGGTTTAATTTCAGCTATCGTTGGTTTTATAGGAATCGTTGTACCTTTGTTGCCAACTACACCTTTTTTACTTTTAGCAGCTATTTGTTTTTCAAGAAGTTCTGAAAGATTTAATCGTTGGTTAGTGAGTACAAAGGTTTACGGTGAATATGTGGAAAGCTTCAAAAGAGATAGAGGCTTTACTTTAAAGAAGAAGTTCAAAATTTTATTGAGTTTATATATTGTTATCGCATTTTCGCTTTATATGCTAGATAACTTCTATATCAGAATTGGTTTATTGATTATGGTGACCTTCCAAACGATTGTATTGTTTACGTTAGTCAAGACGTTATCAGAACCATCAAAGGACCGTCAAAACTGTGAGAAAGATTAATCGTTGATGCATTTTGTGCTTACATCCAATACAAAGGGTGTAAGCCTTTTTTAATTTCCTTCTTAATTCATAAATTGATAAAATGAAATAAAAGTATAAAGAAAGAAGCGTGAAACTGATGACAATTAAATGGATCTTATTTGATAAAGATGGCACACTCATTGATTTTGATATGAGTTGGATGAAGATTGGTATTCAAATGGTGGATCAGTTTGTGGAACGTTTTATTTCAGAAGAAGATCAAGCACATGCTTATCAGACTTTAGGTGTGAATAAAGAAAAGAATCAAATAGAACCTGGTACACCGATGGCCTGTGGTTCGCTAGATGAAATTATTCAGAATTTCAATGCGTTAGCTGGAGAAGATGTGGGCGAGTGGACACGCAAGACGAGTCAATATCTCATTGACCATAGAGTTCCTGAAATTAAATGGATTGATGGGATGGTGGAAGCGTTAGAAACATTAAAGGCAGATGGATATCATATTGGAATTATTACGAGTGATACGAAGAAAGGCACAGATCAATTTATTGAATCTACAGATACAGAAGCGTTCTTTGATTTAGTCATTTCTACTGAATCTAATGCGGCTGAAAAGCCAGACCCAGCTGTATTAAAGCCGCTCTTTGCGCAAGAGAAGGGGCTTAAAGCGGAAGAAATCGCAATTGTAGGCGATACACCTAATGATATACAAACCGCTGTTAACGCTGGCTTAGGGCTGTCTGTAGCTGTATTGACGGGCGTAGGTCAAGCACATGAATTTAAACATGCGGATTATGTCGTAGAGAAAGCTCCAGAAATTGTTTCTATTTTAAAGGGTGAAGATACAGAATCCTAAGTTATCGTCACACATTAAATGAGGTGAAAATCATGAAAGAACAACATACAGTATTAGATGGACGTTATGCAGAATATCAAGGAGAAGTGTTTCGCGTCTTAAATGACTTTGGCAAGACTTTGCATTTGGTCACAGAGGATGCCGGAGCGCAGTCTTTAGGTTTTGAAGCGAAAACAACAAAATATTCGAGCCATACATTGTTTTATAAAGACGTCAAACGTCAAGAAGTCGATGCATTATATGATTTGAAACATGAAGCACGTTATGGCGGTACGCTCTTTGATTTGTTTTTTGATGCGAAAGGTCAAAGTTATATTGGCACAAGTGAAGCGGATAAGGCCGAAGCCTTTGGTTTAAAAGAAACAGATGAAGGTTATTATAGTAAAGCTATCAATGATGACGATTATGAACCTGTGATTTACCGCGAAGAGTTAGAATTATAACCAAAGTTGGAGGGATGATATGATGCGTCAATTAATTTTATTTGATTTTGACGAAACGTATTATAAGCATCAAACCACGAAAGAAGATATTCCTGAACTACGTGAACTTGAATCGACACTGAAACAAGCTGAAGAAAAGCACCAAGTGATTACTGCAGTGTTATCAGGCAGTATCTTTGAAAGTATTATGGAGAAAATGAAACATGCGGAAATGGAATATAAACCAGACTTTATCTTTTCTGACTTATGTTCCAAATTATTTGAACTAGATGATAAAGGCGAATATCAACGTTCTAAAGATTATGAAGAAGCTGTTTCAGAAACAACGTTCACTAAAGAAAAAGTTGATGAAATTATCGACAGCTTCGAGTCAGAACACCAAGTTGAACTTCATCCGCAAAGAGAATTCAGAGATGAAGAAACATTGTATGAATATTACTATTATGCACAAGGCGATGAAGAAAAAGACGAGCAGAATTTAAAAGATTTACAAGATAAAGCAGCGGCTTATGACTATGCGGTACATTATAATAAAACGAATCCTAAAGCAGGTGACCCTGAAGATGCGTATGATGTACACTTTACACCTAAAAACGCTGGCAAGTTATTCGCTGTGCGCTACCTGTTAGATATGTATGATCTTGATTCAGAAGGTGTACTAGGTTTCGGTGACAGTGGTAATGATGAGATTTATTTAAGTCATATCGGTCATCCGTTTGTGATGCATAATAGCACAGATGATGATATGAAAGATAAATTCCCAGTTACACGTTATGATTACTATAAAGGTTTGAATGATGAAATAAAACGTTTCTTTGATAAATAATTTCATACAAGTTTATTCAGAGTAAAAGAAAATCATGTATCTCGCTCAGTTAAGAGCAGAGATACATGATTTTTTGTTTGCTTATTATTTTCTAGTATCTACATTACGATAGACATCAATCACATGCGCAATTTTATCTAACACTGGATCTAGCGTGTCTAAACTTTCATGCAGATCATATTCATTAATGTTCACGCGTACGACAGGGCAGGCATTGAAGCTTGAAATCCATTCTTCGTAACGACGGAATAATTTTTTCCAGTATTCTGGATCTGTATCAATTTCCATTTGGCGACCGCGTTGTTTGATGCGCTCAATCACTTCATCGTAATCACATTCTAAATAAATTAAAACGTCTGGTTTTGGGAAGTAAGGTGTCATGACCATCGCTTCAAATAATTCTGAGTATGTTTTGAAGTCTTCAGGTGTCATCGTCCCTTGTTCTTCATGCATTTTTGCGAAGATATCAACGTCTTCATAAATAGAACGGTCTTGGATAAAGCCCCCGCCATATTCAAACATGCGTTTTTGTTCTTTAAAGCGTTCCGCAAGGAAATAGATTTGAAGGTGGAAACTCCAACGTTCAAAGTTATCATAGAATTTATCTAGATAAGGATTATGGTCCACATTCTCGAAAGAAGTGCGGAAGTTTAATTTTTTAGCTAAGGCACGTGTTAAGCTCGATTTACCGACGCCTACAGTACCTGCGATTGTAATCACCGCATCTTGAGGGATACCGTAATTATTCATGCGTGTTGCCTCCTATCATTGATTGTACAATGTTTAATAGATACTCGTAATCGTCAGCGTGATTGACGAAATCCAAGTTTGTTGTATCGATGCGTTTCACCATTTTGCCTTCGGCTTCTAAAGATTCATAGAAGTGATGATAAGCTTCTTTTAAATTTAAAAGATAATCATCTTCAATTTGTGCTTCGAAGCTGCGATTGCGTTTGGCGATACGTTGTTTTAATACTTCTAAATCTGCATCGAGGAAGATTACGATGTCCGGCATCATAAGATCCTCAGTCAGAATATCGTAAATACGGTCAAACTTGTTGTATTCTGTATCTGTCAGTGTTTGACGCGCAAAGATTTTGTTTTTATAAACATGATAGTCACTGACAATACCGTTATGTAGTTGTTCTAGATCTTGAACCTGTTTGTAACGGTTACATAAAAAGAACATTTCAGTCTGGAAACTCCATTTTGAAATGTCGTCATAGAAATCAGATAAAAATGGATTTTCATCCACGATTTCTTGTGCTTCATGATAATCAAGAGATTGACTTAAGCGATGTGCTAAAGAGGATTTGCCTACTCCTATAGGCCCTTCAATAGCGATATAAGGTTGATTCATAAACAACACTCCAAGTGTTAAAATAGACAATAGTAATTGTATCACATGGTAAGGGATTGAACATATGACAATAGATGAAAAATATATGAAACTTGCATTAGATGAAGCCAAAAAAGCTGAAGCTATCGGTGAAGTACCGATTGGCGCACTCATTGTTAAAGACGATAAAATTATAGCACGTGCACATAATTTAAGAGAAACGATTCAACTTCCGACAGCCCATGCGGAACATATTGCGATAGAAAAAGCAGCTGAAGCAGTAGGGAGTTGGCGTTTAGAAGATTGTACTTTATATGTCACTTTAGAACCTTGTGTGATGTGTTCTGGTGCGATTGTTATGAGCCGTATTCCACGCGTTGTTTATGGCGCTGCTGATCCAAAGGGCGGTTGTAGCGGCAGTTTAATGGATTTACTTCAAGAATCGCGTTTCAACCATCGTGCAGAAGTTGTGAGTGGTGTTTTAGAAGAAGAATGCGGTGATATGTTGCGGAACTTCTTCAAGCAATTAAGAAACAAGAAGAAACAAGCTAAGCAATCGCAAGAGGCTAATGACTTGAACAGTTAAAACAACTTTAGAAGAATGAAGATGTCTGCTTTTAAGAAGTGGACATCTTTTTGTTTGAAAAGCGTTAAAAAGTAAGAGATAGTTAAGAATGAGTAATGCCGATAGTTTCTACCCTCATAAATCGTACAAACAGACGATAGAAGTCTGTTATCAAAATTTGATAGAATGAGGTTAGACTTTGTTGTGAAAAGTAATTTTACGACACTACGGCTAAGACAAAAGAAACGAGGTTAATTCATGATTAAACTAATTGCGACAGATATGGACGGAACATTATTAAATGCAGCACATGAAATTTCAGAGGAAAATATTAAAGCGATTAAAGCAGCGCAGGCACAAGGGATTACGATCGTGATTGCGACAGGTCGTGCTTTCTATGAAGCCAATGCGCCTGTGGAACCGACTGGATTGAAAGTCCCATATATTTGTTTGAATGGTGCAGAGGTTCGTGATGAATCATTCGATATTATGCATACATCAAGCTTGAATCATGAAATGATTGAACAAATTACACATGTTCTAGATCGAGAGGATATTTATTACCAAGTCTATACTAACCTTGGTATTTATACTGAAGATCCTCAAAGAGATTTAGATATTTATATTGATATTGCAGAACATGCAGGTCAAAAAGCAGATGTAGAAAAAATACATCGCCATATTCAACATCGTATTGATCAAGGCACATTAAAAGTAGTTGATAATTATGATCAAATCAGTGAAAGACCTGGTGAAATTGTGATGAAAATTTTAGCGTTTGACAGTGATATCGGTAAAATTGATCGTGTCAGTGCAGAACTTGCGAAACACACAAACTTAGCAATTTCATCATCAGCACGAGGTAATATCGAAATCACAAACGCTTATGCGCAAAAAGGGATTGCGTTAGAAGAAATCGCAAACCAACTCGGTATCCACATAGAAGATGTCATGGCAATTGGAGATAACATGAATGACGTATCGATGCTTGAAAAAGCGGGTTATCCTGTCGCAATGGAAAATGCGATGCCTGAAGTGAAAGAATACGCAAAATATGTGACAGATAATAACCAAAACAGCGGTGTCGGTAAAGCAATCAACAAAATGCTGGAAGAGCAATCAAAATAAATTAACTGGGGTGACTATTGAATGAAAGGTGTCATTATCGTAGGCAGTGCGCGTATTGATTCGCACACAAAAGCACTGGCACAATACTTAAAGGGACAATTCAATGAAAAGGATGTTGAAGCGGAAATTTTTGATTTAGCTGAGCGTCCAATCCATACATTAGATGTTTCTGGCGCAAGTAATCCGCCAGATGATTATCAAGCTAATGTGAAAGATTTACAAGAGAAGGCGAGAGAAGCGGACTTTATTATTTTAGGTACACCGAACTATCATGGTTCATATTCTGGTATCTTAAAGAACGCTTTAGATCATCTGACAATGGATGACTTCAAAATGAAACCAGTCGGCTTAATGGGGAACAGCGGCGGTATTGTAAGTGCAGAACCACTTTCTCACTTACGCTTAATTGTACGTACCTTATTAGGTATCGCAGTGCCTACCCAAATTGCGACACATGATTCAGATTACGGCAAATTAGATGATGGTACATTCTTCTTACAAGACGAAGAATTCCAATTACGTTCTCGTTTATTCGTTGAACAAATTGTATCATTCGCAGAAAGCCGTCCTTATGAACATTTAAAATAAAAGGATGCAAGCGTGTTAGTTCAGCTGATAAAATATCCTGTTTGATAATCTCTGCTTAGTGGTGGTGCAAGGTGATTTTACTTTGTGAACTATTTAAGCAGAGGTTTTTTATGAAAAGGTAAAATAGTTAAGTTATATGGTTACTAAAAAGCATAAAGAAAAGGCCTGTAAGTTAAAGAGATAAACTCAAAAGCTTACAGGCCATTAATGTGATTTATTCTAAATTCGCATGATTTTGTTGCATCGTGGTTTCATCAATATTGAAGTCTTTCATGAAATCTAATACAACAGCATCTAAGAATAATTGTGCAGCTTGTTCGAATAAACTGCCTAAAGGTTGTGCTGAACCTTCAGCATCATGTTTTGTTCCGGCAGGCAATTCGATTGTGACATCTGCCAATTCACCGATTTTAGAATCAGGTTTTGTTGTGACTAACGCCACTTGTGCACCTTGATCTTTAGCTTTTTCAGCTAATAGGCGTAAGTGTTCTGTACTGCCTGAACCTGAAATGACGATAAACAAGTCGCCTTCGTGGATAGAAGGTGTTGTAATACCGCCAATGATAAATGCAGGTTGTTCAAGCTGATTCAAGCGCATTGTAAATCCATTTGCGACGAATCCAGAACGACCTTTACCTGCTACGAAAATATTTTTGGCATCTTTGATTGCTTGTTCAAAGTTTTCAACATCTTGATCTTTAACATTAGATAACGTCGTTTTCAGTTCATCTAAAATCAATTGATATTGTAGTTTTGCCATAGCTTATTTCCCTTCAACTGCGTCGCGGCAAGCTTTTGCTGCTTCTACTGGGTCGTCTGCATTTGCGATACCGCCACCAACAATCACTAAGTCTGGTTCTTCAGCTACGATATCTTTGATTGTATCTGGTTTGATACCGCCAGCAACGGCAACTTTAGAATTTTTGATAACAGATTTAACTGTGTGTAAATCATCTAATGGAGACTTACCTTCAGCTTGTAAGTCATAACCAATGTGTACTGCGATATAGTCAGCACCCATTTCATCTAATTCTTTAGCGCGTTGTTTAATGTCTTGAACAGCAATCATATCTACTAATAATTGTTTGTCATTTTTGTGTGCTTCTTCGACAGCAGCTTTGATAGAAGCGTCTTCAGCAACACCTAAGATTGTTACAACGTCAGCACCGAATTTAACTGCTTGGCTGACTTCATAGTCTGCAGCGTCCATAATTTTCATATCTGCTAGAACTTTAACACCATCGATGTTTTCATCCATATATTGAACGGCAGGCAGACCTTCATTATATATGATAGGAGTACCGATTTCTACGATATCGACATAATCTTTCACTTTGTTAGCTAACTCTGCAGCGTCTTCTTTATTTAATAAATCAATTGCTAATTGTAGTTCCAAAATGATTCATCCTTTCATAATGTATGTGTTGTAACTTTTGCTTTACTTAGATTATTTACCCTTTTTAGTTTTTGACAAACAACAGTGAATTTTACTGTTCGGGTGCAGCTGCGTTATCTACGTAAACCTCTACATTAGGATGATCGTATAAAACTGTTGCTGGGACATCTTTGTCTTGAATGCCGCTCGCAAGTTTTGTAATCGCATCTTTCTTTTTCTCGCCAAACGCTAATAAGATAATACGTTTTGCAGATAAAATTGTAGAAAGACCCATTGAAATAGCTTGTTTCGGCACATCTTCTTCGTTATCGAAGTAACGGCTATTGGCTTGAATTGTACTTTCAGTTAAATCTACGACACGTGTAATACTGTCTTTTTCTGTACCTGGTTCATTGAAACCGATATGACCATTTTCCCCGATACCTAAAATTTGGATATCTGCAGGCCCTTTATCCTTAACCAGTTGTTCGTATCTTGCAGTTTCAGCGTCTAAATCTTTCGCATCACCGATTGGTAAATGCACATTTTCTTCTTTGAAGTGTGGATAGCGATCGAATAGCACTTCATGCATATAATGATGATAGCTTTCTGGATGATCGGCTGATAAACCAACATATTCATCTAAGTTGAATGTTTCTACATTAGAAACATCTAAGTCATTTAATTCCATCAGTTTAACTAAGTCAGAATAAACATCTACCATTGTACCTCCTGTTGCTAGACCTAGTTTACTTTCAGGATTCTCGTTCATTTGGTTGAACAGCTCGTAAGCTGTGTAGAATGATGCTTTCTCTTTATCCCCTAAATTAATAATTTTCACGTTGTGTGACCTCCTTATTTGTATCTATATATGAAGACATACATGTCCATTATAACGAGGTGAAGTTTAAACAGATAGTAAATCCCCCTCAAATTATAGGAATATTTCAATAACCTCTTTAGAAAGTGGAGGAACAGTTATATAATGTAAATATTGTTTCTAATTTAAGAATTGATAACCGAGAAAACCTATCGTTAATTCAAGAATGAGCAGTAGGTTATATTTATTGACGAGGATTTAGTACAATTAAATGATAAAGAGATTGATAAATAAATCAAGAATAACACGATATAGATGGGGTTCAACATTTGATTTTGCTTAGTGTAAGGGAGTGAGCAGCTTGGAGCCGATAGAATATGAGAAAGTACAAACGTTACTGGCATCTTATGTAGATCAACCTGTATACCTGCATGTTGAAACAACCAATGGTGCGTATGCGAACCATTTTGATCAACGTGTCTTTAATGCTGGAACGTTTTTAAGAAATATCAAAGTAGTCTTTGAACATGCCAAACTTAAGGGCGGTGGCAAAGAACCATTCAGAGTGGGTTTGAAACTACAAGATAATGGATGGGTTTATGTACAAGGACTGACACATTATGAAGTGAACGAGGATAATGAATTCTTGCTCGCTGGTTTTAATTATGAAGGGCAATTAGCGGCAGCGCTTGAAATCAGTGCTGTACCGTTTGAAATATAAGGAGGACGTATCATGTCAGAGGAAAGTCATGTATTAGTTATATTTCCGCATCCTGATGATGAGACGTTCTCATCAGCAGGAACATTAGCACATTATATTGATGAAGGTGTTCCAGTTACGTATGCTTGTTTGACTTTAGGTCAAATGGCACGTAATTTAGGAAATCCGCCATTTGCGACACGTGAATCTCTGCCGAAAATCAGAGAGCGCGAGTTGGAAGACGCAGCAAAAGCGATTGGTATTAAAGATTTAAGAAAGATGGGTTACCGTGATAAAACAGTGGAATTCGAACCACATGAAAAAATGGACGGGATGGTTAAAAGTCTGATTGATGAATTGCATCCTTCAGTAATCATTTCATTCTATCCAGGTTATGCGGTACACCCAGATCATGAAGCAACAGCAGAAGCGGTAGTTAGAACAGTAGGACGTATGCCTAAAGCAGAACGTCCACGTTTACAATTAGTTGCTTTTAGCAATGATGCGATTGATGAGTTAGGTATGCCTGATATCATTAACGATATTACTGATTATAGAGAAGTGAAATTAGATGCATTCAAAGCACATGCATCTCAATCTGGACCATTCTTGCATCAGTTAGCTGAACCGCAAGTTCCAGATACAGCCAAAAGTTTCTTAGAACAAGAAACATATTGGACTTACAATTTTGAATCATGAGTGGAGGGGCACACAGATGACTGAATTTGATTTATCGACACGAGAAGGTCGTTGGAAACACTTCGGTTCTGTTGATCCTATTAAAGGTACAAAACCAACAGTAAAAGAAGAAATGACAGATCTACAAAGCACGCACAAAGATTTTTTATTTGAAATTGAAGAAGTCGGGATTAAAAATTTAGTATATCCCGTGATTATAGATGAATATCAAACGGCAGGTACTTTCGCATTTTCAACTAGCTTAACGAGAGAAGAAAAAGGTATTAATATGAGCCGTATCCTAGAAAGTGTTGAGAAACATTATGATAACGGTGTAGCATTAACATTTGATAATCTGCATACGGTATTAGATACACTTCAAAAACACATGAAACAAACTTCAGCAGGGGTAGATGTTTCAGGTAAGTGGTTCTTTAATCGCTATAGTCCCGTTACGAACTTAAAAGCTGTCGGCAATGCGGATGTAACGTATGGCATGGCAGTTGAAGGGGATAAAGTGACACGTAAAGAGCTGACAATGGAAGCGAAAGTAACTACTTTATGTCCATGTTCAAAAGAAATCAGTGAGTATTCTGCGCATAACCAACGCGGAGTAATTACTGTAAAAACGTACTTGAATCGTGAAGCGACACTACCGTCTGACTATAAAGAAGTAATTTTAGATGCGATGGAAGCTAACGCAAGTTCAATTCTTTACCCAATCTTAAAACGTCCAGATGAAAAACGCGTTACAGAACGTGCTTATGAAAACCCTCGTTTTGTGGAAGATTTAATCCGTTTAATCGCTGCAGACTTAGTAGAAGTGGATTGGATTGAAGGTTTTGACATTGAATGTCGTAATGAAGAATCTATTCATCAACACGATGCTTTTGCGAAGTTGAAATATAGAAAATAATAGAATGAAATAAGGCCTTCTTAAGTAATGGTATGACATTGCTTGGGAAGGTCTTTTAATATGTAGAAAATGGGCGTGAGTTTAAAAGTTCACTGAATTCATGATAAATATCGCAAATAAAAATAGAGCACTGCATCTAACCTGTTGGGACTTCAGGTTGCTGTGAGGAGGGACAGCCTCGTAAGCTAAGCAGTGCTCTATTTTTTTAGGGTGATCGACAATTTACGTCAGGGGAAACATACTTGTCGATTTTAAATTCAATGATTAGATTAACTGTTAATGCCGTCGCATGCATATTTTAGGATATGTTCTATGATTAATTTAGGAGGTTAGTTGCGACTTTAAGCATTGTTTATGTCGGTGTAGAGGAAACGTCTGTCCTTTTGTTTGGGTGGGTAGAAAGGTGTAACGATTATTTATAGAATATGCTTTTAGGATTGATTTAGGATGCATACATTACTTGCGTTTCCTCTACATTGATTATTGTATGATATCTCTACATAAAATACATGAGGCTATGGTATCAACTTTATCTAGGACTAATTGCCGAGAGCGTTACAATTGATTTTTGAGATTGAGTTGTTCAATAAAATGACTCAACAAAGCGATTAGACGATTTTTTCACGTACTTTACCTGAAATATAATCCACAATACCGACCATAATGACTAAACCGATTAAGATAATGCCGACACGGTCCCATGAACGTGTTTGTAAGGCGAAGATTAACGGTGTGCCGATACCGCCTGCACCAATCAAACCTAAAATGGAAGCGGAACGCAAATTCAACTCAAAGCGATATAAAATCAAGGATAAGAATGTCGGTAAGATTTGTGGGACGACCGCAAAGACTAACGTCTTCATTTTATTCGCACCGCTCGCTTTTAATGACTCAGTAGCACTTAAATCGATGTTTTCAATATCTTCTGCGAATAATTTACCAAGCATACCTACTGAGTGAATACCTAGTGCGAGTACACCAGAGAATGACCCTGGTCCAACAGCTTTTATAAAAATCAAAGCCATCACAATCTCTGGAAAGACACGAATGATACTTAAAATAAATTTACTGACGCCTGATATAGGTCTGAAACGTATAATATTTCTAGCACCTAAGAAGGCTAAAGGAATACAAATGACCGCTGCGATAATGGTACCTACAACCGCAATCGCAAAGGTTTCTAATAATCCGCGTAATAAATCTTCACCACCAGGCTGATAGACAAATCCCCAATCTGGATGTGTTAAACCATGCATAATGGACCCAAGGATTTGTTGCGACTTTTGTTTGATTTCTAAGGCGGGCATACCCGCAAAGGCCCAAACCAATAAAGCTATTATTACCACGGAAATAATGCCATACTTTAACTTTGTGCGAGGACTGCCATAATGTTTTAATAATTCTGCTTTAGATTGTGTCATGTGAGTTGTTCCCTCACTTTCGAACTGATGTAATCAATAATCACCACAATGACCAATGTAAATAAAATAATCATAGCCGTACGGTCATACTGGAATAATCCCAGCGTCTGATCGTAAAACAATCCGATACCTCCGGCACCGACTAAACCTAACACTGCAGCGGCTCGAATATTGATTTCGAACGCAAAGAGTACGTAAGAAACATAAGAAGCTAAAGCTTGCGGTACAACACCGAATATAATCCACTTTGTTTTATTCGCACCGACAGCCGTCATCGCTTCAAGTGGTCCAGGTTCAATAGCTTCTAGTACTTCATATAATAATTTCGCGACAATACTGATTGTTAAAACAATCACTGTTAATACCCCGGGGATTTGGCCGATACCAAAGACTGCTACAAAGATAGCGGCTAATAATAAATCGGGGATAGTACGCACGATATTTAAGATGAAACGTGCTGGCATCGCAATCCATTTAGAACGTGAAATATTTTTTGCACACAATAAGGCAATAGGTACTGCGATGATAGAACCGATAAATGTCCCGACAATTGCCATTCTGATTGTATCTAACATGGGATTAAGTATCTGTTCAAGATAACTCCAGTCAGGTGGAAACATTTGAGTGAATAGGGTCCCGATTTGCGGTAAACCATAAATCAAATCACTAAAGCTGAATCCCGTATATAAGACACTCCAAAACACTAAAAACAATACTAATATAGTGGTCATCGCTGTTTTAAACGACATTTTATGATTCAGCATTTCTGCATAATTTTTGTGGGGTGTCATATTAATTTACCCCTAACTTCTCATCATCATTAATCGAACGTCCATAAATTTTATTGAATGCTTCATCTGTTGCTTCATCGACTGGACCGTCAAAGACTAATTTACCGTCACGTAAGCCAATAATACGTGTGCCATATTCGCGTGCTAAGTCCACAAAGTGCAAGTTAATGATGATGGTGATTCCTAATTCTTCATTAATACGTTTCAAATCATCCATGACTTGTTTAGTGGTTAAGGGGTCTAAAGAAGCCACAGGCTCATCTGCCAGAATAATAGAAGGTTCTTGGCAGAGTGCACGAGCAATAGAAATACGCTGTTGTTGACCACCTGATAATTCATCTGAACGTGATTTATATTTATCTAAAATGTTTACACGGTCTAAAGCCTCTAATGCTTTGATTTTATCTTCTTTAGGGAAAAGGCCTAAGACCATTTTCCAAGTAGAGTGATAGCCGACTCTGCCACTCAGCACATTACGCATTACAGAAGAACGTTTCACCAAATTAAAGTTTTGGAAAATCATGCCGATATTACGACGCATTTCTAATAATTTCTTACCTGATGCTTTGGAGATGGATGTTCCATCAATCACAATATCGCCTTCGGTAATATCATGCAGACGGTTAATCGACCGTAATAAGGTTGATTTACCAGCACCCGATAGTCCGACGATAACCGCAAAATCACCTTTTTCAATATTTAAGTTGATATGGTCTAAACCGACATGGCCATTATCATATACTTTACTTACATCTCTGAATTCAATCTGACTCATAATAGTAGTCCTTTCTAAATTAAGTATCGAGATAAAAACATAAGCGTACTCAAAAGATTAACTTCTGCACATACTTGCTAACAGAGTTCAATCTTGCTGAGATACGCTTAGGTTCAGTCAGTTTTTCTTAACTTGAATTATTTCATTTCTTTAACTTTTTTGTCGTACTCTCTTACTGTATCGAAGTTAGAATCTTTACTGTCTGTATAGCCTTCGTGTGAATAAACATCACTGATCACTTGATGTCCTTCTTTTGTTTTAGCAATATCTTTAAAGGCTTTTTTCAATTTGTCTCTCCATTTTTGATCCATGTCGCTACGTATTGAAATCGTGTCATTTGGAATGTCTTTTGTTAATTTCAATACTTTTGTATCTTTGTAGACATTAGGTTCATCTTTTTTCACAATTTTACGTGCATCTTGGAATACAGCAGCCGCATCTACATCGCCATTCATCAATGAGATAATCGCTTGATCATGACCTTTCATGTTAACGACTTTCATATCTTTAAGGACGTTCACGCCTTCTTTATCCATTTCAACGGCAGGGAATGTATAACCTGCTGTAGAAGTAACATCTTGTAATGCGATTTTCTTACCTTTTAAATCTTTCACGCTGTTAATGCCTGAATCCTTTTTCACTAAAATTTCTGATTTGTATTTGTCTGTTAATTCTTTAGAATCAGAACCATCTTTGTTTACACCGAAACGTTGTGCTTGTAGTAATACATCAGCAGCTTTTTGATCATGCGCTAATGTATATGCAGTAGGAGGTAAGAAACCAACATCTACTTTTTTAGATTTCATCGCTTCTACAATTGTGTTGTAGTTTGTAGAAACAGAAACTTTTACTGGGATGCCTAATTCTTTTGATAATAATTTTTCTAAAGGTTTCGCTTTCGCTTCTAACTTATCCGCGTTTTGTGAAGGTACAAACTGTACAGTTAATTCTTTAGGTTTGTAATCTCCGCCTTTACTGTCGCTTTCTTTCTTGTTGTCTAATGAACTTCCTTTTCCACATGCTGAAACAAATAAAATAACTGTCATCACCAAAATAAGTAATGCCTTAAAAGATGAACGTGCTTTCATTACGTTGTTAACCCCTTCCATATGTATAAAATTTGATACAGGTTCATTATATACACGGTGTAAATATGATACAATATATTAATTGTTAAGTTTAGGTAAATATTTAATATAATCAATTCTTTAGTTTAATATTGTTAAATCTAAATTTAGTTATTGTAAATTTGCGTTCATCTTATGTCTCTAAACTATGACAGGTTCTATAATAAAGACAGAATTTACATTTGGAGGTATTTTAAAAGTGAGAAAATTAAACAAATTTTTTGCAGCTTTAGCTATTTCTACAATTTCCATCACTACTGTTCCAATTGATACATACTTAAATGCTGCACAAGCAGCACCGACTATCAGTACGAACCAAAAAGGAGAAGTAGTATTTGATAATTCACACGGGCAAACTGCGGGAGCAGCAGATTGGACGATTGATGGCGGCTTCTCAGATTATGCAAACAGTATTACGCAACAAGGGTATAAGGTGACAGAACTGCGCGGGGAATCTAATATCACACCACAAGCCTTAAAAGGTAAAAAGATATTGGTTATTCCAGAAGCAAACATTCCTTTTAAAACCTCAGAACAAAAAGCAATGACTGATTTCATACAACAAGGAGGCAGTATTCTATTTATTTCTGATCACTATAACGCCGATCGCAACTTAAACCGAATTGATTCATCAGAAGCGATGAATGGTTATCGCAGAGGCGCATATTCAGATATGACAAAAGGTATGACGGACGGGGAACGTAAATCTAAAGCGATGCAAGATGTTCAAAGTACAGACTGGTTAGCACAAACATTTGGCGTACGCTTTAGATATAACGCTTTAAATAATTTAACAACCTCTCATATGTTACAAGGGAAAGAAGGTTTAGGAATCACAGACAATGTCAAAAGTGTCACAATGCATGCAGGTTCTACACTTGCGATTACAAATCCTGATAAAGCTAAAGGAATTGTTTTCACACCTGAGGGTCTGACTGCTAAGCAGAAATGGGGACATGCGGTAGACGAAGGTGTTTATAATGGCGGCGGTCAAGCAGAGGGACCTTATATTGCGGTTTCAAAAGTCGGAAAAGGTAAAGCAGCCTTTATTGGAGATTCTTCATTAGTAGAAGATAGTTCTCCTAAATATAAACGTGAAGATAACGGTCAAGCTAAGAAGACATATGATGGGTTTAAAGAAGCAGACAACGCACAATTGCTTAAAAATCTTACGACATGGTTAGGTAAATCAGAAAATGCAGATTCAATTACAGGATTAGGTGTTTCAAAAGATAAAGCCACTGCACTAAAAGATTTCGAGCAACCTGAAAATTCTACAGAACCGCAACAAGAGCCTTGGAATACACCACCAAGCCATTATAAGTGGTATGACCGTTCTACTTTTGCGGCAGGCAGCTTTGGTGCAAAAGAAAATAAGGATGATACTGTAAAACCAGAACAACCAGAAGACAATCAAGAGCCGGATGGCAACACATCTAATACGAAATTAAACAGCAGCGGGGTGTCTTTCGAATTACCAAGTAATTTAGAGGTGGGCAGTACATTTTCAGTTAAAGTAACATTAAAGCATCAACCGAAAAATCAAACACTCTCTAATATACGTCTAGGTATTTATGCAGAAGGCGGTCAACAATTAGGTATATTTGGAGAAAATACAACGCCAGGTTACAGTACACCGCAACAAGTGAAAACAGGTAGTCAAGGCAATGCTGTATTAACATTCGAAGGTAAAACAGCTTCTGATTTTAAAGGTGACGCAAATGTAAGGTTAAAACAAGGCGATACAACGATTAAGACACAACCTATTCAAATCAATTAACGTATTTCAGGAGGAATCACAGTGACACAGATAGCTTTTTACATCGTCAGTGATGTGCATGGATATATTTTCCCGACGAATTATCAAGAAAGACAACAACAATTGCCGATGGGTTTATTACATGCGGAACAACTCATCAATCAGGATAAAGTCAATTACCCGCTTCACGTTCTCATTGACAACGGTGACTTCTTACAAGGTTCTCCGCTGGGTCATTATCTAGCCAAAGAACTTGGTTCAGCAAAACAATTAGCGTATATTTATAACCATTTCAAATTCGATGCAGGTGTGATCGGCAACCATGAATTCAACTTCGGTATGTCGTATTTAAACCAGACACTAGAGGCACTCAATTATCCTGTACTGTCTGCTAATATTTTAAAAGATGGCGAATCGTTCACAGGCCACGGTGTACGCTATATTGAACGCGGCGGGTTGATTATCGGAATCATCGGATTAACAACACAATATATTCCTCATTGGGAACAAGCAGCACATATTGAAGGTCTTACCTTCGAAAGCGCAGCAACCGCTTTAGAACGTTGGCTGCCAGAAGTGAAAGCACATGCGGATATCATTGCGGTTTGTTATCACGGTGGTTTTGAATGTGATTTAACAACAGGCGAACCGACGGAAGACCTGACAGGAGAAAACGAAGGTTATGCGATGTTGAAGCAGTTCCATCAAGATATTGACTTACTCATCACAGGACATCAACATCGTGAAATTGCGGAAACTGTTTATGATATCCCAGTCATCCAGCCCGGTGCGAAAGGTGAGAAGGTAGGAAGAATCATCTTAGACGTTGAAAGAGGCAAAATACAAAATGCGGAAGTCAGTCTGCTTAGTAATGAAACAATAACACCAGCTTCTGATACAGATCCTGAATTCGCACAAAAAATGGCCGCATTTGATGCGGAAGTGGATGCTTGGCTAGATGTGCCGATTGCGCGATTAGAGGAGACGATGATTGTAGATGATGCATTTGTCGCCCGCACAACACCGCATCCTTACATTAATTTCTTAAATTACATCTTAATGGATGTGAGCGGTGCTGATATTGCAGCATCTGCGTTGTTTGATTTGTCTAGTGGATTCGGAAACGAAGTGACTATGCGGGATGTCTTAAATAATTATCCATTTCCTAATACGTTCAATGTACTTGAACTGACAGGAGAGGATATTAAAGATGCGATTGAATTAACCGCAGAATATTTTTCTGTCGAGGATGACCAAGTCACTGTGAACCCAGAATTCATTTATCCTAAGCCGCAACATTACAATTATGATATTTACTCAGGTATCAGTTATACCATTAAAGTCAGCAACCCTGTCGGTTCACGTGTCGTGCAATTAGATTATCAAGGGAATCCAATCCATATGAAAGAGACTTATAAGGTTGTCTTAAATAACTATCGTGCAGTAGGCGGGGGGAATTATCCGATGTTCAGTGCGGATAAAATTGTTGAAGATATTTAAACTGAAGGAGCACAACTGATTATTGATTATCTGCAAGCGCACCCAGAACTTAAGATTCCAAATGTTACTGATTTCAAAGTGGAAGTATAACTAGGTGTGTATTTATATGAATAGTACCAATTGGATTCATCCAAATAATATAGCCAAAGAAAAGATCTAGATTTTCCTTGGCTTTGAAACACAAACGTGTATTAGAAGGTTTATTAAATAGTAAAAGGACGATTTTCATTTTGCGAAAATCGTCCTTTTGAATATTGGAACATTTATATTCTGACATTCATTTTATTGATTATTAGATTAAACTTCTTGAACGTCTACATCGATTTTTTCGATACGGTTATAAGCACCGTGGTCTACAGGACCTACGAAGTCGTTCATTTTCCAACCATTTTTAATTGCAGATGCGACGAATGCTTTTGCGTTAACAACTGCATCTTTAGGTGATTGGCCGTTTGCTAGGTTAGCAGTTGTGGCTGCTGCGAACGTACAACCAGCACCATGGTTATAACTTTGTTGGAACATATCTGTTGTTAATTGATAGAATTTATCGCCGTCGTAGTATAAGTCATAAGATTTTTCTTGATCTAATGCTTTACCACCTTTGATGACTACATTTTGTGCACCTTGATCATAAATGATTTTAGCTGCCTTTTTCATATCGTCGATAGATTTTAATGTGCCTAATCCAGATAACTGACCAGCTTCAAATAGGTTAGGTGTTGTAACTGTTGCTTTAGGTAATAGATATTTAATCATTGCATCTGTATTACCTGGGTTGAGTACTTCATCTTCACCTTTACAAACCATAACTGGGTCAACAACGAAGTATTTCGCACCTGACTCTTCAAATGCTTCTCCTGCACGTTTGATGACTTCTTCAGTACCTAACATACCTGTTTTGACAGCGTCTGGTCCAATAGAGATTGCTGTTTCTAATTGTTTGTTAAATACGTCGAAAGGAATTGGTGTTACATCGTGTGACCATGTTTCTTTGTCCATTGTCACGATTGCTGCTAAAGCAACCATTCCATAAGTGTCTAATTCTTGGAATGTTTTTAAATCTGCTTGCATGCCAGCTCCTGCACTTGTATCTGAGCCTGCAATTGTTAATACTTTTTTCAATGCCATATGTTCATACACTCCCTAACGTTTCTTTTACTCTATAATAACATGTTTACAAGGGTGGATTGAACTTTTTGATATATCGTGTGTTATCATAGTTTTGAGGTGATACCATGGAGTGGTCTGAAGTATTTCATGATATAACAAGTCGTCATGATTTCAAAGCAATGCATGATTTTTTAGAAAAAGAATATACGACAAAAATAGTTTATCCTGATAGAGAAAATATATATCAAGCGTTTGATTTAACGCCTTTTGATAAAGTGAAGGTCGTTATCTTAGGCCAAGACCCATATCACGGCCCTAAACAAGCGCATGGACTAGCATTCTCTGTTCAGCCAGAAGGAAAGTTTCCACCTTCTTTACGCAATATGTATAAAGAACTAGAAGATGATATCGGCTGCAAGAGAACAGTATCTCACTTGCAAGATTGGGCGAAAGAAGGCGTGTTATTATTAAATACTGTCTTAACTGTGCGTAAAGGTGAAGCTCATTCACACCGTAGTATCGGTTGGGAAATCTTTACGGATGAGATTATTAAAACCGTTTCTGAACAGCGTGACCATGTGGTCTTTATTTTGTGGGGTAAACCTGCACAACAAAAAGAGAAGTTAATAGATACGTCTAAACATGATGTGATTAAGTCAGTACATCCAAGTCCATTATCAGCGTATCGCGGTTTCTTTGGATCTAAGCCGTATTCTCAAGCGAATGCTTATTTAGAAGCACATCATCAAACACCAATAAATTGGTGTGGTGAGGAGGCTATGGATGAATAAAGAGAAGTTAATTGCGTTAATTGAACGTGAATTAGTACAAGCGGATGAAGCGGCGAGTGAAGCGGAATTCAGCAAGCATATGTATGCGATTCATACACTGACTTCACTGTATACAGATAGTGATTCAAGTGACGTGCCTGCACGTTCATCAAAACAAACAAGTATGACGTATCAGCAAGCGCCTTCAGTGACGTCTCCAAGTTATACGACAAGTTCACATTCACAAGTATCAGCGGCAGAAATTAAAGCGATGGGCGGGAAAGTGTCATCGCAACAGAACTCATCGAATTTATCGACACCACCGGGGAACTCTAATAAAATGGTAACTGATGACGAATTAGGAAATGGCGATTCTATTTTTGACTTTTAATGACAAAGGAGAGACTTTATATGAACTTTAAAACGATGAAAACGTTCGTAGCAATTGGCGCTGGGTGTGCAGCACTTTCAGTTGCGACTGGTGCGTTTGGTGCACACGCATTAGCAGATAAATTATCACCGCATTATTTAGATGTGTGGAACAAAGCAACAACATATGAAATGTATCACAGCTTAGGTTTAATCGGTATTGGTATCTTAAGCGGTACAACTAAATTGAACTTAAAAGCTGCAGGCTGGATGATGCTTGGCGGTATTGTTATCTTCAGTGGCTCATTATACACTTTATCATTAACACAAATTAAACCGTTAGGTGCAATTACACCAATCGGCGGAGTGTTATTTATCGCTTCTTGGGTAACTTTACTCGTACAAACACTAAAATTAAAAAAATAAATAAATAAACGGTTCAAAAATTCACCTCACAGGGTATAATGTATCGAATGAGGTGAATTTTTATTATGGGAAAAATAGAGAAAAGACACCATAAAAAAGTAGACCGAGGAGATTTACAACAAAACCTATCTGAGAAATTTGTATGGGCCATTGCCTATGGTTCATGTATAGGTTGGGGGTCATTTATTTTACCAGGGGACTGGATCAGTCAATCTGGTTCTATCGCAGCAGCAATCGGGATTACAATTGGTGCATTACTAATGATTATTATTGGCGTGAGTTATGGCGCATTAGTGAAACACTTCCCAGTATCTGGGGGTGCATTTGCGTTCAGTTATTTAAGCTTCGGGAGGTATGTCAGCTTCTTCTCATCATGGTTCCTGACATTCGGTTATATTTGTGTGGTCGCATTGAATGCCACCGCGTTTAGCTTACTCTTGAAGTTTATGATGCCGGGCGTACTTGAACACGGTAAGCTATATACCATCGCTGGATGGGATGTTTACATCACCGAAATTATTATCGCAACAGCTTTACTTTTACTCTTTACATTTATTACCATTCGTGGTGCACAAGTTTCAGGTAGTCTGCAGTACTACTTCTGTATCGCAATGGTAGTCGTTGTTTTATTAATGTTTTTCGGATCATTTTTCGGTAGTGGTTTCTCATTGAGCAACTTACAACCTTTAGCTGAGGAGAAAAAAGGATGGTTTACATCAATTATTATGATTGTAGCTGTTGCACCTTGGGCGTATGTCGGATTTGATAATATTCCACAAACCGCGGAAGAATTCGACTTTGCGCCGAATAAAACATTTAAATTGATTGTTTATAGCTTGCTTGCGGCAGCTGGGACATACGTTTTAATGATTTTATATACGGGCTGGTTAAGCAGCCGTGGCGCAGAAAACAGCGACTTATGGGTAACAGGTGCTGTGACACAACAATCCTTTGGCTATATTGGTTTATTTGTCTTAGCTGTAGCAATTACTATGGGGATTTTCACAGGACTTAATGGTTTCTTAATGAGTTCAAGTCGTTTGTTATTCTCAATGGGACGTTCAGGTATTATGCCTGGTGTATTCAGTAAAATCCACCCAAGATTTAAGACACCATATGTCGCAATCTTATTCTTAGGTGCTTTAACATTAATTGCACCTTGGTTAGGACGTACTGCATTGACATGGATTGTAGATATGTCTTCAACAGGTGTATCTGTCGCATATCTTGTGACATGTTTATCAGCAACGAAATTATTCAGTTATAATAAAGAAAGTAATACTTACGCACCGATTTATAAAACGTTTGCGATTGTCGGTTCAATCTTTGCGTTTATTTTCTTAGGATTACTCTTAATCCCAGGATCACCAGCCGCATTATCAACACCATCTTATATTGCGTTGATTGTATGGTTAGTTCTAGGCTTAGCATTCTTCGTTGTACGTTATCCAAAATTAAAAAATATGGATAAAGACGAACTGAGTCGACTAATCTTAGATACAAGTCAACAAAAAGTGGATGAAATCTTAGATGAACCAGACTCTGAACCTACTCAAACAAAAGCATAAATTATATATTAAGAGCGATGATCTAATTAGAGGTTCATCGCTCTTTTCTTATGAAATCATAAGTTTTAAAAGATACAACTGTACTATAATCACGCATAATTACTTGCATTAACTAAAGGAATAATATAAGTTATTAAAAACAAATAAAATGGAGATTCCATGGTATTTGTTGAAAATCCACTTAGGAGGAACGATATGGAAAAGATGGTCGAGCAGTTTATCGATCAATTTGGTTACCTCGGTGTATTCTTGTTAATCGCATTAGAAAACATTTTTCCACCCATTCCATCAGAATTGATTTTAACTTTCAGCGGTTTCTTGACGTTACATTCTGATATGAATATCGTAGGTGTCATTATTGCGGCGACACTAGGTTCTGTATTCGGAGCAATTGTACTTTACTTTGTTGGTCGTTTATTATCTACAGAACGTTTGCAGAAATTAGCGAATGGTAAAACTGGAAAAATTCTGCGTTTTAAAGCGAGTGATATCGAAAAGGCAGATGACTGGTTCGATAATCACGGTAAAAAGATTGTTTTCTTTGCGCGATTTATTCCTGTCATTAGAAGTTTGATCTCTATACCAGCAGGAACGACCAATATGCCTTTAACATCGTTTATTATACTTACCACACTTGGTACATTAATATGGAATACAGTGCTCGTAATTTTAGGTCAACAAGCTGGAGAAGCATGGCCGAAAATTTCAGCCGCATTTGATTCTTTCTCAAATATCGTACTTATTGTCTTAGTTATTTTACTTATTATTGCGATTATCTATTTTGTGAAGAATCGTTTTAAAAACTCAAAATCAGATGAATAATCAATCGCCGTTATTTCCTCAGTAGTAAAAAGGGATAACGGCGATTTTTATATTATAATATGTATGAATATGTAGTTTGATGTCGTTATTTTAAGACTGAAAAGAAAGGCACTATTTTGTCTGAAGAAATAGTGAGGTGACACCATGAATATCACAAAATTAGTTGTAATCACTGTAATAATTGGAGTAATACTTGCGGTGAACTATAAGCTGGATATCTTTGAGCCTATCCCATTGATACTTGGAGCAGCTTGTGTAATGGTATTTAATATCGTTATGAAACGATTTAAGTCGAAAGATAAGTAAAATAAATACGCATACCTTCTAAACGATGAAAGTATGCGTATTTATTTTATGGTTTTAGTTATGTTTCTTTGCCTTTCTGATTTGAATCAAATATAAGACAATAAAAGTAATGACACCATACTCTAGTAAATCGATACAGTTATTTTTGTCTAGTAATGCAGGACTATGTGATAAGTAGTTGGTTATTATCAAATAGCCCCCGCATATTAGAATAATAATAAGCGTAATTAAAAATATTGAACGTGCTTCCAATTCATGATGTTACTTCCTTCATGATGTTAAGTGTCTAGAAATGCATATAGACAGGGAATAAGTCCCATTGTGAATATACAAAAATGTGATCTGGTTGAATATTTAGGGTGTGGCTTAAGGTGTTGATAAGTACGTCTTTTGGGTGTTTACTATATAAATTATAATAATATTTTCCGTTTTTCTCAGTCACAAAACGCCAAGCCCCTAAATGTTGCAGGGGTTGAATATCAGGCTTTCCATCCATTGATTGTATAGATACTGAATAGCTGAGATAAATTGCATCTACTTGAGTCGGACAAGTCGTTTTAATACGATAGTTGATGATAAATGTGAGTATGAATAATCCTAATAAAATGAGCAACATAAACTTTAACGGTACAGCAGCTATAGAATTTTTATAGCTTTGTTGAATCAAATACATCCATAAACCAAGGCATATAAACATGATGGCCATGGTGATGCCTAAGAATATATTTTGAAGATGTTTTAAATAAAGATTCTCTGTCATTCGAGTATCCGTACTGTTATAAATCGGGTTGTCTTTATCTTTTAAATACGTATAGACAATGGCGTATCGAGATAAGTCGAGCTTTTTAGTAATAATCGCAAAGAATGGAGAAGTGTCTTTAATGTTATGTTCATTTTTAAGATGCTTAGTTTCTATAAAGTGCGTTTGAAGCTGAGTGTCTTTAACTTTCGGATTGTGCTTAAATGTATAAACACCATTAATGACACCTGTTAAATAATAACCTTCTGCTTTTTTCTGTTCTAGAAATTTCTTCTCAGAAAGCGAACCTTTAAAAACAAGTTTGAACTTTTTCATGATGTTATCCTTCTTCCTGATGTTATGTATACCTTTATTTACATTTTAAATTTTCAGATAATTCAATGCAAGCGCTTTTATATTATTTTTATGTAGAACAAGTTTGTTTTGATACTTAAATTAATTATTTTGAAGTGGGAGAGACGTAGAAACAACCCCTTATAAAGCACATTTCACAATAGCTTTTATAAGGGGTTGTGATAGATTAGTGTTTTGTTTTAGGCGCTAGCTTGCTTTTGCTGGTAATGACTAAGCGTGCAATCTGATCGGCAAACAGTAAGCCCATTGCGATAGCGCCAGCAATTAATGTAACCTCAAGCATAGTTGGAACAGCTTTGCTAAATTGTAATATAATCAAGCTTTTGGTTGTATCAAAGGCTAATCCTCCAGGTACTAAAGGAATAATACCAGGAATCATAAAAATAATGACAGGTTCTTTCTTTAAACGTGCCATAATATGACTGATTAAGCCGAGTGTGAGACTTGAAAAGAAAGAGGCGTAAATAGTATGGATATGGAGTCCGGAATATAAAATAATATAGACCGTCCAACCACATGCACCTACAAAACCTGCATAAAAGTACATGCGTTTTGGCGCATCGAATATAATACAGAAGAACAGTGACGCAATATAACTAAAGAAAAAATGTGAAATCCAAAATAGCATCTTGTCATCACCCTCCTAAAATATTAATAGCATTGTGCCGACACCGGCGCCTATGCCGAATGAAGTCACTAATGCTTCTAAAGATTTGGGTGTAAACATCATCATATGACCGCCGAATAAATCTTGAATTGCATTCGTAATCAATACTCCAGGTACAATCGGCATGACGGCCGCGATGATAATCGCAGAAAGCGATCCGTCTGGTACTAAGTTATGACCGAGTATCGCAATGCCTCCAATGACAACAGAGCCTAAAAACTCTGGGATAAATAAAGTTTTTAAGTTCGCACGATATAACATTTCGACTAACAAATAACCCAAGCTTCCAGCAAAAATAGTAGCAACAATATCTACAAAATTACCAGTCTGTAAATATAAGAAGCTGATTGAAATAATTGCGGCTGCGATGCCTTTATAAATTAAATCATGGGTTTGTTTGGCATCATAAATCCTTTTTAAAGTCTCATAGGCTTCTTCTAGGTCAATTTTTCCTGCCGAAAGCTTACGAGAAACAGAGTTTGTCTGTGAAATTTTGATTAGATTGGTATCACGTGACTCAATACGATACATGCGTGGTGTCGTTTGATTATCTAATAAAAAATTGATAACTGTATTTGTGACGAAGCTGTTGCTTTCGTAAAAACCAAGTGTTTCGGCAATACGTGTCATTGTTCCCTCTACACGTGTGCCTTCAGCGCCGGACTCTAATAAAATACGTCCTGCTAACATGATAGTATCTTTCGCAAGGCGTTCTTTCGGGGTATCTTCTATATAACTTATTCTATTATCTAGTTCCATAACATCACTCATTTTCCTTTGTTGTATATGTAATATTAAACTTTTTAGAAAATTCAATTAGTATACCTATTATGTCGGAAAATACATAGAGAAACAACCTAAGATTTCGTTTCGATTATGTAAACTTTTTTCAAGAACAGTGACATAGGAGAGTGGAAAGAGGTTAAAATGATATATATAAACAATAAATGATAAATGTAAAATATTATGTGTATAATTTCTAATTAGGTATCATAATATGCTTGCATACTATATCTAATGTTTCAAATATTTCAAAACAGTTAAAGTTATAGTGGTTAGCTGTTAAAGCATGTTAACTGAGTAGCGACAGTGGCTGCTTATCAGTTAACCAGCTAAACAAGTAGTGGCAGAGTTCTCCAAGGACACTACACGAGGGATGAGCGGCACTGTATTTCAAGCCATACATGTGTACGCTTAGACGGCAGAAGCTACCGACATTAAGAGTGGATGATGCCGAGAAGAACGTGCCGCTAACGTACAGGCTGTGTCGACAGCGTACATGTGGTACATAGGTGTCGTTCAATTCTTAATGCTGGTCTAGTCTTCTGCTTTAATTAATGAATAACACCATTACTATAGATTACTTGAAGAGAACTTACAGCGAGAGGGGCGTTGTAGAGTTCTCTTCCATCTTAATAGCGTACGTTATCTTGTAGCCCTTGGAGGAGTTTATACATAGAGATGCACCTGTTCTTTGATTTTAGAGCAGGTGCTATTTATATATGAAAGAAGGGACTGATATCGATATCAGTCCCTTAGTTTCGTTATATTATTTTGTGTAGCGTTATTTAAATACTGAAGAATTTTTCTAGACTGTCTTCAGGTAATCTATGGCCGATAAAGAAGCTACCGAATTCTCCATAACGTGCTGTTGTTTCATCGAAACGCATTTCATAAACGATTTTTTTGAATTGCAGTACATCATCAGAGAATAGTGTAACGCCCCATTCGTAATCATCAAAGCCGACTGATCCTGTGATGAATTGTTTGATTTTACCTGCATATTTACGTCCGATCATACCGTGGTCATACATCAATTTTTGACGTTCTTCCATTGAAAGCATGTACCAGTTATATGTTTCGTTACGACGTTTATTCATTGGGTAGAAGCAAATATATTCTTTTTCTGGTAATTCAGGGTAAAGACGTGCTTTTACATGAGGGTTCTCATATGGGTCTTCGTCTGATTTTCCAGCAAGATAGTTACTTAATTCAATGACAGAAACATATGAGTATGTCGGGATTAAGTAATCTGCGATACGTAATTTGTTCAATGCTAGTTCTATTGCATTCAATTCTTGCATTTCAGGACGTAATACCCAAAGTAAAATGTCAGCTTTTTGACCTGTTACGTTATAAAGTACATGGTCACCGTTATGATGCTCACGTACTGAACCTAATTTTTCTAAGAAATCTTGGAATTCTTTGACAATTTCTTGACGGTCTTCATTAGGTACAAGACGTAATGTCGGCCAATCGATTGCATATAATAAATGGAGGCTGTACCAACCATCTAATGTTTCTGCTGCTTGACTCATTAATATCGCTCCTTTTGAAATATCTTTTAATTCAATTCAAATTTTATCATAAAGACAGAGACAAAGCATACAAATCGATTAAAGGTCGGAACGTGGAAATTACTTCGTAAATGGCGTATAATTATGGATGAAAAAATATTAAAAAGCGAGATTTTCAAGGAGGATATTATGCCTAGTTTATTAGATGTATTGAAAGACAAACTTTCAGGAAAGAATGTACGTATTGTATTACCTGAAGGTGAAGACGAACGTGTATTGACTGCAGCAACAAAATTACAAGCTTCAGATTTCGTAACACCTGTTGTATTAGGTGACCAAGACAAAATTGAAGCATTAGCGAAAGACAAAGGTTTAGATATTTCAGGTATTGAAATCATCACACCTTCAACAAGCGACTTGAAACCAGAATTAGTAGACGCATTTGTAGAACGTCGTAAAGGCAAAGCGACAAAAGAACAAGCTGAAGATATGCTTAACAATTTAAACTACTTCGGTACAATGCTTGTTTATGCAGGTAAAGCTGAAGGACTAGTCAGCGGTGCTGCACATTCAACAGGCGATACAGTTCGTCCAGCACTACAAATCATCAAAACTAAACCAGGTGTTGCGAAAACATCAGGTGTGTTCTTCATGATTAAAGGCGAAGAACAATATGTTTTCGGTGATTGTGCAATCAACCCTACATTAGAAGCAACAGACTTAGCTGAAATTGCGGTAGAAAGTGCAAAAACAGCGAAAAGCTTCGGCATGGATCCTAAAGTAGCATTATTAAGCTTCTCAACAAAAGGTTCAGCAAAATCAGACGATGTTGAAAAAGTAGCGGAAGCAACAAAAGCTGCACAAGAAAAAGCTGAATCAGAAGGCTTAAAAGACGTTGTTATCGATGGTGAATTCCAATTCGACGCAGCAATCGTTCCAGAAGTGGCGGCTAAAAAAGCACCAGATGCACAAATTAAAGGTGACGCAAATGTATTCGTATTCCCAAGCTTAGAAGCAGGTAACATCGGTTACAAAATTGCGCAACGTTTAGGCGGATATGAAGCAATCGGACCTGTTTTACAAGGTTTAAATTCTCCAGTAAACGACTTAAGCCGTGGTTGCTCAACTGAAGATGTATACAACTTATCAATCATCACTGCAGCGCAAACATTACAATAATGGATTTAGCTGAACGTTATTTTGACGGTAAAGATTGGCGCTATGTAGACCATTCAACAGGGTTTGCGCCTATGCAATCTTTTGCGTTTGATGACACATTTTCAGAAAGTGTGGGCAAGGATTTATCTTGCAGTGTAGTCCGCACTTGGATTCATCAACATACCGTTATTTTAGGTACACATGATGCACGTCTGCCACATCTGAAAGAAGGCATTCGTTATTTAGTCGATGAACGCGGCTATAATGTGATTGTCCGTAATTCTGGGGGATTAGGTGTTGTATTAGATCAAGGTATTTTAAACTTTTCGTTGATTTTTAAAGGAAAGACAGAAATTTCCATTGATGAAGCATTTAATTTAATGTATTTAGTTGTAAATAAAATGTTCGAAGATGAACATGTAACGATTGAAACGAAAGAAATTGAACGCTCCTATTGCCCGGGAAAATTTGATTTAAGTATCAATGATAAGAAATTCGCGGGTATTTCACAACGCAGAGTCAGAGGCGGCATTGCCGTTCAAGTGTACTTATGTGTGGAAGGTTCAGGTGAAGAACGTGCTGAAATGATGAAGGCTTTCTATGACAAAGCTCTACAAGGCGAAGAAACAAAATTTAAATATCCAGATATCGATCCATCTTGTATGGCTTCGCTTGAAACGTTGTTCGGACATGAACTGACAGTTCAAGATGTGATGTTTAAACTACTCTATGCCATCAAAGATTTAGGTGGAACATTGAATATGGAGCCTATCAGTGAAGAAGAGTGGGAACGCTTTGAGAAATATTTCGAACGTATGATTGCACGTAATGCTAAAATCAACGCTAAAATGGACGATTAAGCACAAAGGGATGTAAATAGCTGAGAAGCTAGGTGCATCCCTTTTATATTGTGCGCCTTGAAAAATATTCTTATAATTTACCCATGAAAGTGAAAATTATGACCGATATATGAACAAATCGTTTAAATCATCATCAATTTTCGGTAAAATGGGGAAGTAGTTTAATATCAGGTATTAATTTTACAACCTAGGTATGATAAAACAATGCAAAAAATAGGGTATAATAAAACGGTGTTTGAATAAATATATCAAAAGAGAACAAGCTAATTGATAAAAATTAGAATGTCGGAAATAAATTATGGATATATCAATGACAAAAAGACGCAGACAGCATCTTTTAATCCTGTCATTTTCTATCAACCCAGATAAAGAGAGTGACTGGATGTTTTAACATGCAGAGAAACAGGGTGGAATATAGATATACCATGACAAACTAGGAAAGTGCTAAAGGTGATGCGATATGACACGAACAGGCTACGGAGAATCTAATGGGAAAATAATATTAGTAGGGGAACATGCGGTAACATTTGGTCAACCTGCAATTGCGATGCCATTTTCTTCTGGAAAAGTGACAGTAACAATTGAAGAAATGCCAGAATTGGCAGTGTCAACGATGATCAGTGATGTATTCGAAGGTGAAATTGCAGATGCCCCTGAACATTTACATGCTTTAATCAGCAGATTCGAAGAAGAAAATCATATTGAATCACCTGTAATGATAAAAATTGATGCACAATTACCGCCTTCAAGAGGTTTAGGTTCTAGTGCTGCAGTAGCGGTTGCTTTTACGAGAGCAGCATTTGATTTTATGGATCAGCCGCTATCTGATGAAACATTAATTGAACATGTAAACTGGGCGGAAATGATCGCACATGGTAAACCAAGTGGCATTGATGCACAAACGATTGTTTCTAATAAACCGACTTGGTTCCAAGAAGGTGTCTTTACGCCTTTAAAAACTTTGAATGTGGCAGGTTATATGGTCGTTTTAGATACAGGCATAAAAGGGAATACCAAAGAAGCTGTCAGCGATGTGCATGAATTAGTGAAAAACAATCAAGAAAATATGGCGTTTATAGAACGCATTGGACGTCTGGTGCATAAAGCAAATCAAGCGATTAATACACATAACTTTGAATCTTTAGCAGAGATTTTTAATGAGTGTCAAACATACTTATCTACATTGACTGTCAGTCATCCGAAGATTGACCGTTTACTGCAAGTGGCGAAACAAGCAGGTGCAGTAGCTGGAAAATTGACAGGGAGCGGACGTGGCGGCAGTGTGATTACTTTAGTGAAAGATTATGCGACAGCGAAAAAAGTCGCTCAAGCAGTTAAAGAAGCAGGCGCGCAACATACATGGATTGAGAATTTAGGAGGTTAATTCAATTGGTGAAGACGGGCAAAGCGAGAGCGCATACGAATATTGCGCTGATTAAGTATTGGGGGAAAGCTGACGAAGCATTGATTATTCCGATGAATAACAGTCTATCGTTAACTTTAGATAAATTTTATACAGAGACACGCGCAACATTTGATGCGCAATTAGATCGAGACTACTTCTACTTAAATGGTGAAGAAGTGGATGAAAAAGAAACTCAAAAGATTTCAGCATACTTAGATCTTGTCAGAGAACGTGCAGGAACAGCGTTGCACGCACGTATCGATAGTACAAACTTTGTACCGACAGCAGCTGGTTTAGCTTCTTCAGCGAGTGCTTTTGCGGCTTTAGCTGCTGCATGTAATGAAGCGTTAGAAATGAACCTTTCTGATAAAGACTTATCACGCTTGGCACGTCGTGGTTCAGGCTCAGCAAGCCGCAGTATCTTTGGCGGATTCGCGGAATGGGAAAAAGGACATGATGATGAATCCTCTTATGCACACGCGATTGATGCAGATCATTGGGAAGATGACTTAGCGATGATTTTTGTAGTCATTAATCAAAAATCTAAAAAGGTTAAAAGTCGTGCAGGGATGTCGTTGACGAGAAATACTTCACGTTTCTATCAGTATTGGTTAGATCATGTAGAAGCGGACATCGCTGAAGCAAAAGCTGCCATTGCCGATAAAGATTTTGACCGCTTAGGTCGTGTCTTTGAAGAAAATGGTTTACGTATGCATGCGACAAATCTAGGTGCACAACCGCCATTTACATATTTAGTACCTGAAAGTTATGATGCGATGGCTTTAGTGCATGAATGTCGTGAAGCAGGTCTGCCCGCATACTTTACTATGGATGCAGGACCTAATGTAAAAGTGTTAGTACAAAAACAACATCAACAAGCTGTGATTGATAAATTAACAACGTATTTTGATTCAGACCAGATCATCGCAAGTGATATCGGTACAGGCGTTGAAATTATAAATGAGGAAGATGAGCTATGATTCAAGTCAAAGCCCCAGGTAAACTTTATATTGCAGGTGAATATGCGGTAACAGAACCCGGATATAAATCCGTGTTAATAGCAGTAAATCGTTTCGTTACTGCCAGCATTGAAGCTTCTGGAGACAATGGTGGTTCTATTCATTCTAAAACATTACACCATGAACCGATTACCTTCCAAAGAGAAGGTGATAAGATTTCTGTATCTGATGCAGATGCGGCGAAACAACTAGCTTACGTCATTACGGCAGTAGAAGTGTTTGAACAATACGCTAAAAGCTGTGGTAAAACCTTAAGACACTTTAATTTAGTGATTGATAGTAACTTAGACGATGCTTCAGGCCATAAATATGGCTTAGGCTCAAGTGCTGCAGTATTGGTTTCAGTGGTTAAAGCTTTAAATGAATTTTATGAGTTAGACTTAGCTAATCTGAATATTTATAAATTAGCAGTCATTGCGAATATGAAACTACAAAGTTTAAGTTCATGCGGTGATATCGCAGTCAGTGTTTTCACAGGTTGGCTTGCATATAGTACGTTTGATCATGACTGGGTCATGCAGCAGATTGAAACGTCATCTGTCGCAGAAGTTGTGAAGAAAAACTGGCCAGGTCTTTATACAGAACCGCTTCAAGCCCCAGAAAACATGGAAGTCTTAATTGGCTGGACCGGCTCACCAGCCTCTTCTCCTTACTTAGTCAGTGAAGTGAAGCGTCTCAAATCAGATCCTGATTTCTACAGCCGCTTCCTGGAACAATCGCAATCTTGTGTAGAACGTCTTATCTACGCATTCAAAACCAACAACTTAAAAGGTGTGCAAGCGATGATTAGACGCAACCGTTCAATCATCCAAATGATGGATAAACAAGCGATTGTAGACATCGAAACACCACAATTAAAATTACTATGTGATATCGCAGAAACCTACGGCGCAGCTGCCAAAACATCAGGTGCAGGCGGCGGAGATTGCGGAATTGCGATTATCGGCGACTCAAAACATCGCCAGTCTATTTATGAAAGCTGGAAAGCCTCTCGGATTAAGCCTTTACCTTTCCACGTTTATCAAGGACAATAAGACATCAGGCTGTCTCACCGGTCAACTTTACGGTGCGGCAGTTTTTTGATGTTTAAAGCGGTCACAAAATCGTTGCTTGAAAAATTACGGAAAAAGAGTAAAATAGATAAAGTTGAAATAGTTTAAAACAAATTATAGAGATAAAGTGAGGTGGACAGAGCAGTGAAAAACAAATTTTTGATTTGTGATGATTGCCAAGCCGTAAATTGCAAATCCTTGGAAAGAAAATTAAAGAAACTAGATCCAGATGCTGAAATAGAGGTGGGCTGCCAATCATACTGCGGTCCAGGTCGCAGAAAGACATTTGCTTTCGTGAATAACCGTCCATTAGCCGCATTGACGGAAGATGAATTGATGGAAAAAGTTGAGAAGCAACTTCAAAAACCTCGCGACCCTGAAGAGGAAGAACGTTTACGTAAACGTAATGAAGAACGTAAACGCAGAAAAGAAGAACAAGATCGAAAATTAAAAGAAAAATTAGCCAAACGTAAACAAGCAAAATAATGATACAAAGTATATAAAAAACAGGCCCGTATGACTGGTGTGCTACCAGACAACGGGCCTACTTTCTTATCGTTATAATTATCGCGAGATTCGTTTCTATATTGACTGTTTAATGAACATGATGTGACTGCACTCGTGATGTTTGATTCTTTTAGTAAACTTCCACATATGATCTGCACGCATTTAAGACATCTTTAGTATAGAAGTGACGTAAATTATCTTTAGTATAAGACGGGATTAATTCTTTACGTTTCACCCATTTATCAATCAGTGAAGGTGGAATACCATCTACCACCATTTCTGATTCATCTGTAACTAAAGTGTCCCAATCTAACGTAACAGGTTGTGAGTCAATATAAATGTTACCAAAGCTCGTATCATCCATATTTTAATCACCTTTTATTGAATTTTTAGTCCCTTAAGCATAATTAGATAGGGTACCTTGAGTTTCTTCTTGCAAAATTCATATACCCCGCTTATATATGAGTTATTCATCTTTTTTACAAAAACTTTACTTTTTGTTCAATTTTAGTGTAAATAGGGCGGAATTAATACACGATATGGGTTAGAGCACCTTCATGAATTTTGCTTAATACGTAAATATCGAGCAAAGAGGTTTTAAGTATAATAAAAATTAGAGTATGAAAAAAGGGTTTTAAATGTAAAAGTTAAAGACAATGAAAAAACAGGGTAAAGATGATAAGTACAAGGTAAAATGAGAGTGCGTTTTACCACAATTTGAGAAACTATATGATATAATTAATTTATTCATTTTGAAAGTTGAACTATGTAAGGAGACGTGATTAACGATGCGTACAGTGAGAGAAGCAACACCAGCAGATGTTGTCGGCATCAGAGATGTGGCAACAAAAGCATGGTATGACACGTATTTAAATATTTATGCTGCGACAACAGTGAATGAATTGCTTACAGCAGCTTATAACGAGCAGCATTTACTTAAACGATTAAAAGAACAATTATTTTTAGTGGCAGAAGAAGAAGGCGAAATTGTCGGGTTTGCGAATTTTATTAACGGCAGCGAACTTTTCTTATCTGCACATTATATTCACCCTAAAGCACAACGTAAAGGTTATGGTACAGCGTTGCTTAAGAAAGGGTTAGAACACTTTAAAGGACAATATGATGCAGTGTATCTTGAAGTGGATAACCAAAACGAAGAGGGTGTTGAATACTACCGTCAACAAGGATTTGAAATGGTGCGTGCGTATAACCGTGAAGTATACGGTGAAGTAATGGACCTTGCCTTGATGAAGAAAGCATTTTAATGAAAATAATGCTAACACGATGGAGGGATACTCATGGCTGAGACAGATTACGGTACTCAAAAATTATATGAAGAGAAAGTATTCAAAGATCCGATTCATCGCTATATTCATGTCAAAGACCAAGTGATTTGGGATTTGGTGAAAACAAAAGAGTTCCAACGCTTGCGTCGTATCAAACAACTCGGTACGTTGTATTTATCTTTCCATACAGCAGAACATAGCCGCTTCGGCCATTCATTAGGCGTCTATGAAATTGTACGTCGCATCATCGATGAATCATTTGCGGGACGTGAAGCATGGAATAATGATGATCGTCTGTTGGCATTATGTGCAGCACTCCTTCATGATTTAGGCCATGGTCCGTTCTCTCATAGTTTTGAGAAAATCTTCAATACCGATCACGAGGCATTTACACAAGCGATTATTACAGGGAATACAGAAGTTAATGCGGTATTAAGTAAAGTATCACCGGATTTCCCAAAAGCTGTTGCTGATGTCATCAATAAAACACATCCGAATAAGCTGGTGATTTCTATGATTTCATCACAAATTGACGCAGACCGTATGGATTATTTACAACGCGATGCTTATTTTACAGGAGTCTCTTATGGGATGTTTGATATGGAACGTATTTTAAGGTTAATGCGTCCAACTAAAGATGAAGTGTTGATTAAAGAAAGCGGGATGCATGCGGTAGAGAACTTTATTATGAGCCGTTATCAAATGTATTGGCAGATTTATTTCCATCCGGTAAGTCGTGCTGGAGAAGTGATTTTAAACAATTGTTTAAAACGTGCGAAGGAATTATATCAATCAGGTTATCAATTTAAATTGTTCCCTAAAGACTTTATTCCGTTCTTTGAAGGAACGATGACGATTGAACAGTATGTAGAGTTGGATGAAGCGGTGGTGCTGTATTACTTGAAAGCTTGGGTTAAAGAAGATGATACCATTTTAAGCGACTTAGCACGCCGTTTTATTAATCGTGATTTATTTAAACATCTGCCGTTTGACGGCTCGATTATTACGATGAATGAATTAAGAGAGCTGTTTGAAGCGGGCGGTATTAATCCAGATTATTACTTCGTCAGTGAATCTTTCTCTGATTTGCCTTACGATTATGACCGACCGGGGTCTAATCGCCAACCGATTCATCTACTGCAACGTAATGGCAATATTAGAGAAATCAGCAGTCAATCTATGATTATTCAAAGTATTACAGGCATTAATCGCCAAGATTATAAATTATATTATCCTAAAGAACTGGTGCATCACATTGAAGATGAAAAAGTTCGTGAACGTATTCTCAGTATTTTGAACGAATTGAATTGATAGTCAAACGATTGTGTTCGAAAAGTATCAGATGATACGGTAAAATAGATAAAGGTAATTAAAAATGGAGGTGTGGCTTGTGGCAGAGAATAAGGGTTTTCAATTCAATATTATTAAAAATGACCCGTTAGATGGCCATAAAGGAACGAATATCGGGGCAATCAGTTTGGATAACGTTGCACCTGTATTTATAGATTTACAAGAAAAAGAAGCATTTATTGATATTGGTGCGATGCATGCACGTGCAGATGTTGAAAAGGGTGTTAAATGGATTACAGATAAAGAAACTGTTGAAGGCCCTGAAGCAAAAGCTTATTGGTTATGCTGGGTGACAACTGAACGTGGTGAACAAGGTGCTTACTATGCTGGATTGACAGCTTGTTATTTATTAGTGAACAAGAAAATCCGCAGAGGTTATAAGAGTATGCCTGAACATGTCAACATGATGGATAAATCTATGAAACATAAAATTGTCATTGATCATATCGGTGATGAAAATATTGGGATTATCCGTGATTTCTTAAAAAATCATGATAAAGACATGTGGGATAACTCAAGTGATGAATTAAAAGAAGCACTACACGATAAATAAAAGCAATCATTAAAGACAGAAATCACGTCATGTGGTTTCTGTTTTTCTTTCTTAATACTAAGTTATTTTTATACTTAAAAAGGATAAGAATGTTAGAGTGTAAGTATTATATTTTGAATAATCACAATAGTTAAATAATAAAAGGGAAGAGGGCATATGAGTTCAGAATTAATCAAACGTTTACAAGAGAAAGAAGAACGTATGGTCGAAATCAGACGGTATTTACATGCACATCCAGAGTTATCATTTAAAGAAGTAGAAACACCAAAGTATATTGCGGATTTCTATAAAGATAAGGATTGTTTAGTAGAAACAAACGTCGGTGACAATGGGGTGAAAGTCACTATAGATAGCGGTAAACCAGGGAAAACGATTGCGATTCGTGCTGACTTTGATGCTTTACCGATTGAAGAGGCAACAGGACTGCCATTTGCGTCAGAGAATCCAGGCGTGATGCATGCGTGCGGGCATGATGCACATACGGCGTATATGTTGATTTTGGCTGAAACGTTGATTGAAATGAAAGATCAATTTTCTGGGAAAGTGGTCGTGATTCACCAACCAGCTGAAGAAATGCCGCCAGGTGGTGCCATCGGTATGATTAAAGATGGTGTGCTAGAGAGCGTAGACCATGTCTTAGGTGTACACGTGATGAGTAATGGTGAACGTGGTACGATTTATTATCGTGAAGGCAACGTGCAAACTGCACGTGGTTACTTTAAATTAGTCATTCACGGTAAAGGTGGACACGGTTCTTCTCCACATGACGCAAATGATGCGATTGTAGCGGGGGCGAACTTTGTGACAACGGTACAAAGTGTAGTCTCAAGACGTATCAGCCCATTTGAAACAGGTGTCGTTTCAATCGGTTCTTTCGATGCGAAAGGCCAGTTCAATATTATTAAAGATAAAGTGGAAATCGAAGGTGACGTCCGTGGTTTGCATGATGAAACGAAAGATAAAATCGCACAAGAGTTACAACGTGTCGTCGATGGTTTAGAAACAACGTTCGGTGTGACTTGCGACTATGAGTATTTAGATGATTATCCAGCGGTATACAATGATCCAGACTTTACAGAGTACGTAGCTGATACCTTAAATAACGCAGAACGTTCTGCGATTCAAAAAGTAGAACGCTGTGATCCATGGCCACCATCAGAAGACTTTGCATACTATGCGAAAGAAGTACCAAGTGTATTCATTTATGCAGGAGCAGCACCTGAAGAAGGTGAAGTTTATCCGCATCATCATCCTAAATTTAATATCAGTGAATCTTCAATGATGACAGCGGCTGAAGCTGTCGGTACGGTTGTATTAGATTATTTGAAGGATGAATCTTAATAAGCAGAAAAATTTAATTGATTTTATGATGTACAGCGCATACAGTGTGAATTTAGTCACTGTGTGTGCTGTATCTTTATGTTATAATTTGGTATATTAATGAATAATTCAGAATAGGGTGAGCGCGTCTTTGAATCAAAACATTCGTATCCAAACATTACAGACGATTGAACGCGATGATGAGTTTGATGAATTTGAATTTGAAACAGATGGCACTTGGCAAGAGAAGCGGAATGCTGAATTTATCCGCTATGATGAACAAGTTGAAGACTTGACGGTGCATATTACATTGAAAATTCAAGAAGATGAAGTTAGATTAATGCGCAGCGGGAATATTAAACAGAACCTGCATTTTGTTGAAGGAAAAGACACCGTATCTTTATACGAGATACCGACGGGCAAAATTCCTTTAACTATTCGTACTTTAAGCATTCATCATTACGTACAACCAGACCAATCAAAACTTAAAATTCGTTATGAACTCTTCCAAAACGAAGAGAAGATGGGCACATACCTTTACCAAATTACCTATAAGGAGCTGAAGTAAGTGAATATTATTGATCAAGTCAAACAAACATTAATTGAAGAAATAACAGCAAGTGTTAAAGCCGCTGGACTTGCAGAAGAAGTTCCTGAAGTCAAAGTGGAAATTCCGAAAGACCCAAAAAATGGGGATTACTCTACAAACATTGCGATGGTGCTAACAAAAATCGCAAAACGTAATCCACGCGAAATTGCGCAAGCTATCGTGGACAATTTAGATAAATCTAAAGCGAATGTTGAGAACATCGAAATTGCAGGACCTGGTTTTATCAACTTCTATTTAAATAACCAATACTTAACTGCGATTATCCCTGAAGCTTTAGAAAAAGATACAGATTTTGGTCGCTCTGAAAAGAAAAAGAACCAAAAAATCTTAGTGGAGTATGTTTCTGCGAACCCGACAGGTGATTTGCATATCGGACATGCGCGTAATGCGGCAGTCGGTGATACGTTATGTAATATCTTAGATGCGGCTGGTTATGATGTTACACGTGAATATTACATCAACGATGCCGGTAACCAAATTACGAATTTAGCACGCTCTATCGAAGCACGTTACTATCAAGCTTTAGGTAAAGAAGCAGAATTACCTGAAGATGGCTACCATGGTAAAGATATCGTGAATATCGGTAAAGATTTAGCGGAAAAACGCCCTGATCTACAAGAACTCCCTGATGATGAGCGCTTAAAAGTGTTCAGACAATTAGGCGTCGATTATGAAATGGAAAAACTTAAAAAAGACTTAGCTGATTTCAATACACACTTTGATGATTGGTTCAGTGAAACAACGTTATATGATTCAGGCGAAATCAAACGTGTCTTAGAGTTAATGAAAGAAAATGGTCATACGTATGAAGCGGATGGTGCGACTTGGTTACGTACAACGGACTTTAATGATGATAAAGACCGCGTATTAATCAAAAAAGACGGCACATACACTTACTTCTTACCAGATGTGGCATATCACTATGACAAATTCCACCGTGACGGCGGCCAAGATATCTTGATCAACTTATTCGGCGCAGACCATCATGGTTATATTAACCGTCTGAAAGCATCTGTTGAAACATACGGTATTGATGCAGAACGTCTTGAAATTCAAATCATGCAGATGGTGCGTTTAATGCAAGATGGCGAAGAAGTTAAAATGAGTAAACGTACGGGTAACGCGATTACATTACGTGAAATCATGGATGAAGTCGGTATTGACGCGGCACGTTACTTCTTAACAATGCGTAGTCCAGATACGCACTTTGATTTTGATATGGAACTTGCGAAAGAAAACTCAGCTGAAAACCCTGTTTATTATGCACAATATGCACATGCGCGTATTTCATCTATCTTAAAACAAGCGGGTGAACGTGGCGTAGTGCCATCTGAAAATGCAGATTTCAGTGTTATTAAAAATGATAAAGCGATTGATTTATTGAAGAAAGTTGCAGAATTTGAACCGATGATTGAAAGTGCTGCAGAACAACGCGCACCACATCGTGTAACCAACTATATTCAAGAATTAGCAGCAGCTTTCCATAAATTCTACAACGCTGATAAAGTCTTAACAGACGATGAAGCTAAAACACAAGCTTACGTTTCTATGATTGTGGCAGTACAAATTACATTACGCAATGCCTTGGCATTAGTAGGGGTAACTGCTCCTCATACGATGTAAGATTATATAAAGAAGCATTCTTGACGGGTGCTTCTTTTTTTATTTTTAAACTTGTAAAATTTTTGTAAGATTCATCTTCTCAGCCCGCGTAAATATGCTAAAATGAGATTTACAATACAAGTATGAGGAGAAATTGATGAAACAGAAATTATGGGTGTTTTTAATCTTAATTATCTTAGTTGCGGCTGGGTGTTCTGCACCGAGTAATAAAGAGAAAGCAGACAACAAAAACCAATCAGAAGAAAAGACAAAGCAAACGCAAAAATATCATCGTATTATCTCGTTGATGCCAAGTAACACTGAAATACTCTATCAACTCGGTTTGGGTAAAGAAGTTATAGGAGTGTCTACAGTGGATGACTATCCTAAGAGTGTTAAACATAAACAGAAGTTTGATGCGATGAAACTCAATAAAGAGCAGTTATTAAAAGCAAAGCCAGATTTGATTTTGGCGCATGAATCACAAAAAGGTATGGGTGATAAAGTATTAGGCGATTTAGAGAAAAAAGGCATTAAAGTCGTCTACATACCTGAAGCACATAACTTTGACGAAATTTATGGTACGTTCAAACAAATCGGTAAAATCACAGGTCGTGAATCACAAGCTGACACATTAGTTTATGATACAAAACATCGTGTTGACGCTGTGTTGAAAGATGTGCCGAAGCATGAAAAAGCACCGACTGTCTTTTTAGAAGTCTCACATGAACCAGAGATTTATACAGCCGGAAAAAATACATTCTTCAACTATATGATTGAAGAACTGCATGCGAAAAATAGTTTCGCAGATCTAGAAGGCTGGAAGAAAGTCAGCAAGGAAAGTATTATTAAACATGACCCAAATGTTTTAATTACGACAGAAGGTATCACACGTTCGGATTACTTGAAAATTATTCGTAAACGTGGCGGCTTTGAGAATTTAGAAGCTGTGAAGAAAGGCCGAATTGAAGCGGTAGATGGTGATACGATTTCAAGACCAGGTCCTCGTATCGACCAAGGCCTTAAAGCATTAAGAGATGCGATTTACCGCGATGAAAAATAATATGAAACAAACCACTATTATTATAGGATGGTGTCTCGCGTTAATCGCGAGTATCGCAATCAGCTTGTTTTGGAATTTAGGCAGCTGGTCGGACCCCTTAAATCATAGTATTTTGTTTGAAGTGCGCTTACCGAGAGTGTTCGAGGCATTGTTGGCTGGTATCGGTTTATCGATAGCCGGCCAGATGTTTCAAACCGTTTTGAATAATCCGCTTGCAGATAGCCTGACTTTAGGCTTAGCGAGCGGTTCTGTTTTAGGTAGCGGTTTAGCTGTATTTATCGGTTTAAGCAGTTTATGGATTCCGTTCGCTTCAATTGTTGCAAGTATGTTAACTTTAGCTATTGTTTTAGGGGTGACTGCCGCAATTTCACAAGGTTATATGATGCGCGCGTTGATATTATCAGGTATCATGATAGGTGCATTATTCAATGCGTTTTTATATCTATTGATTCTACTTGATGAACGCAGAATGAAAAGTATTGTGATGTATATGTTCGGCGGTTTTTCTAATGCAGAATTGCATGAAGTATACGTGATTGCACCCATTATGATGTTATGTATCGTGCTACTAGGCTTACTGCTGCCGAAGGTAAAGTTACTGCAAGTCGGAACGTTGAAAGCACGTTCTTTAAGTTTGAATGTCAGACAAATGATGTTTATGGTGTTAACTTTATCATCTATCATGACAGCTATTATTGTCTCGTATACCGGCATTATTGGTTTTATCGGTATGATTGTGCCACAGCTGATTAGAAGAACGACGCAGACTACATTGGGTGTACAAATGTTGCTGAACGGCGTTGTCGGCGGTACAGTGATGGTCTTTGCGGACACGTTAGGTGCACAATTATGGAATCCGATTGAAATTCCAGCAAGTATCATTCTTGCTTTATTAGGAATACCTGTACTCGGGTATTTAATCGCAACCCAGAAACACTCGTATGAATAATCTGATGAATAAAGAAATAATCACAGATGCCAAATAGGCATTTATAGGAGAGAAGCTTATGAATTTAGAGGGGATTAAGGCAGTCGTATTCGATTTAGAAGGCACGCTGTTGGATCGTAATAAATCAAGAGAGAAGTTTATTGAAGAACAATATGAACGATTTCATGATTATTTAGTTCATGTTCAAGCGCGTGATTTTAAAAAACAGTTTATTGAATTAGATGATGACGAAGATCATGATAAGCCTGAACTGTATAAAGCGATTATCAAACGATTTCATGTCGATCGTTTAACATGGAAAGATTTGTTCCGCGATTTTGAAACACATTTTTATCGTTACGTGTTCCCTTACCATGATACACAATATACACTAGAGCGTTTAATCCAAAGAGGTTATTTGACAGGTGTGATTGCGAATGGTAAATCTAAAATTAAACAATACCGTTTAGAAAACTTAGGTATCTTATCCTATATTCATTTTTTATCTACTTCTGAAATGGTAGGGTTTAGAAAGCCGCATCCTAAAATCTTTGAAGATATCATGGATCAATTAGATGTTAAGCCTGAAGAAGTGATGTACGTCGGTGATGATGCCTTAAATGATGTTGCACCGGCCCGTGCAATGGGTATGGTCAGTGTATGGTTCAATCATGAAGATGATGAAGTAGAATTGGCACCAGAACCTGAAGAGATGGACTTTGAAATTTCAACTTTGGAAGAATTGCTAGAGATATTACCAAAAATCGCCCCACATTCTAAGGAGAGTGAAAAAGCAGATGGAACTATTTACGACGAAGGATAATACGACGTTAAATTATATAACAAAGGGAAGCGGACAACCTGTTGTGTTGATTCATTCCGCTTTTGAGAACTATTCGATTTTCGATGATATTGCGACGCAATTATCATATGATTACCAAGTCGTCAGCGTAGATTTACGTGGGCATGGTTATTCAGATAAACCTTTAAATATTGATTTTGCAGATTATGTAGAAGATATTAAAGACTTGTTAGATTACTTATATATCAAACATGCATTCTTTATCGGTCAAGAACTGGGTGCGACGATTGCGGCAGATTTTGCGTCTAAATACGCTGAGTATAGTGATGGTATTATTTTAATAAACCCAGCAACATTACAAGCAGAATTGCCAGAAGCGCGTTTATACAGAAAGTACGCAGATCAAATCAGAACGTTAGAAGAAAACAAACAACAAAAATTCTTAGATAAACATACGTATGGTTCACCGAAAAAAGCAGGAAAAATGTTGAAACACTTTTCTGATACACTGACATTAATGACAAGACTTGAAAAAGAAGCGGTAACAAAATCATTTGAACAAACTGAAATTGATTTAGACTTACATCAAATTAAAGCACCGGCATTAATTATCGTCGGAAAATATGATGAACGTTTAACCCCACAAGAGTTAGATACTTATACAAAAGGAATCGTTCAAGCACAAGTTGAAACGTTTGAACATTCAGGATTGTATCCGATGGGTGAAGAAAAGAAAGCTTTCTTAGAAACTGTAACAGCATTTATCAATGTGAATGAAGTATTAGAAGATGAGCAGAAACGCGTAACTACGCAACAGTAAAGTTTTTAATCATTAATATTAGCAATTAAACTCCAATATATTATACAATATTACAAAAGATTACATCTAGAGACTGATTACATCAAGGGTAATTAGGGGTATAGTGTAATAAGCGCAGAAAAAGTTACAAGAAATTTACAAAAAGAGAGCAAAGGAGTTATTGCTTATGAAAAAATTACTTTCAGCGGCTATTGTTTCTGCAACAGTGGTAACTGGACTAGGCATCTCTCAAGCAGATGCAGCGTCTGGAAATACGATTCAAACCGTTCAACAAATCCACCACGGAGATACTTCTCTAGAAGGCGTTAAGCTAGGTCAAAACATCCAAGATGTTTTGAAATCACAAAAACTCACAGGGTACTCTTATAAACCTGATAAAACAAAACACTATTATGAGTTTAACTCTGACAAAGGCTTATTGATTGTGACTGCTGATGGTCAAAAAGACCACGGCAAGGTAACACACGTTACAATGAAATACAACAAAGCAGATGGCCCAAGCTTTAATACTGTACGTAAACAGTTAGGCAATACGGTCACTTGGAGATATAACTATAATGAAGTTACAGGAAACTTCGGTTATATTAAAGATAAAGATACTTCTTATCAATTTACAAGCCAATCACCAAAAGATAAAAACTTAAAACTTTATCGCATTGATATTGGTAAATAAGTATACATGAAATAAAGGCAGGGGTGTTGTACACTCCTGTCTTCTTTATATTGATTGAACTAAGCAATTGTGCCATGATAAATTAGTAAGGATAGTAAATTTAAAGGAGTCACATCATGCGACCGAATGACAAAATTTTATTAGAAAATATCAGTGATTACTTCAACTATAAAGGGATTGCGCCAAACATGATTGACGATATTAAAGAGAAAATTCGTCAAGATTTACCGAAATCTGAAGCGCATGACGTCGATTATATCGAATATCGTAAAAAGGCACCGGCAGAGATTATTTTAACCATTCAAAGGAACTTATTTGGTTTACAGCTGAATCCGATTCTCTTTTTCATTATCAATTTCTTATTAATCTCTTACCTGTACGATAAACAGTTCGTGCCATTTCAGGCTGCGACAGGATTATCACTCATCTATTGTTTAATCATTTTTCCAATTACTGTTTTTGTATATTTTAGGATTGTGCGAAAGAATTATTTATATAGCAATAAAGCTGAAGTGATGATAGGGATAGGCATTGTGATTGTGGCGGCTATTTTAGTGGCACTGCATGGTTTGAATATTGATCTTGGTGTTATAGTCGTAACGAAATATGCGCATATTTTTATGTTCTTTTTCGGCTTAATTATGGCTGGTTTAGGCCTGTATTATAAGCGTTTTGAATTTACAGGTGTAGGTTTATTGTTAGCACAAAAAACGATTGATGCGGTTATTTTAGACCCTAATATAGCACAAATCGGTACGATTATCATTTGGGTATTAATCTTGGCGGTTATTATCTTTTATTCAATCAAGTTATCTACACGAGGGAAATAATAAGAGTTGTCCAAATAAAATACAAAATGACAATAAAATACGTATTTTCGTTGTAAACAAAAAGCGTGGTGCTTTGAATGTATGTCATTCTAAGCATCACGCTTTTTGTATTATCCTTTATAATCTATCGTCAGCTGATCAGATTTTGATTTCTTTGTTTGCAGTTAAGATACGCTCGTTAATACGATTTAATAATTCATTGATTTTTTCACGTTGTTTAGAATTTACTAAGATTAAAACAGTTCTTTCATCTTGTTCGTTACGTTTTTTATCGAAGTAATCTTCTTGTGATAAATTTTTAACAGCTTTAACAACTTGTGGTTGTTTGTAGTTTAAGTGATTAATAATATCTTTTAAGAAATATTCCTCGTCATCTGATTGACTAAGGAAAGTTAACACTGCAAACTCTTCGAAGCTGATTGTAAACTCTTTTTTAATAATGCTTTTCATCTTGTCAGCATATGTCACCATTGCTAAAAGATCAGATGAATTTTTAATTTTTGATACTGCCATTTGTATTTCCTCCCTTGACATTCCCATTATCGTAGTATTATTGGCAAATAGACTAATATTAACATTAATTTCATAATTGGGACTAGATGCTATTACATCAAAATATTCCTGCCCCTATTATTTATTTAATTATAACTAAATAAAAATGAAATGTAAACAAAAAAACATTATAAAACAATGGCTATTTCAAACAAATGATACTTTCAAAAAATTACCCAATGAACCCAGAAAATTTATTGAACATCATTTGAATTACACATTATAAATTAAGATAATGTCTATTTTTTCTATTTAGCCTTTTGATATTGGTTAATTATATAAGAACTCTAGTTTAATGTGAAGTTTTTGGGTTGAGCAATAACTTTTTCTCCCGGTAATAAACCTTCACTAATAATAACCATACCCGATTTTTCATGGTATTTAATAATTCTTTTAACCATTTGTTCATTTCTTTTAATTAATATTGCGTTTTTATCATATAGTACGTCCTTTGGAAGAGCAATTAAGTGCGTAGGAATCGTAATTTGAAAGTGGGTTCCTACAGGTATAACACCATTAGTAGAAATTTGAACTTCGTAATAAGATTTATTTGTTTCACTTTTTGTAACATCAGGATAATGACTAATACTCAAAATTTTGCCTTTAAACTGTTCCGTTGTTTTTGTTTTAATTTCAACAGATTGGTTAAGTTTCAATTGTTTGAGTTCAGTCTCAGAAATATAAGCTTTAATTATACGCTTTGAACTGTGAATTTGCGCAAATAATTGATTTTTCTTACTTGGATGCTTATCAATAATATGGACAATGCCTTCTGACATACTGAAGACTTGTGTTCTGAGTCCAAGCTGAATACGATCATATTCTTGTTCCAAATAGGTATGCATATTTAGGAAGTTTTGACGATGCTGATGACTATCTAAAGTATTCAAATGCATACGTACTGCAGTTAATTGTTGTTCAAGTGTTTTATTGTAGTATTCGAACAAGGGCTGATCTTTTTTTATCATTTTACCTTCAGCACTATACCAGTCATGGATGCTTCCCATACGAGCATCATAGTAAAAGGATTGTGTTGTTTCAGCAGATTGAATACCAGAAAATTGAATCGGTCGGTTATAGGTTGCGGTGTACGTTTTAACGTTTTGAGTTGCCTGAAGTGTGTAATGTCGGAATGCGGCATATAATCCGACGGCAGTTGCGCTTAAAAGGAGAAGGAGTATTAAGGCAATCAACCAGGGGTGTTTAAACAAAATTATGCTCACCTCATCTTATTTAATTTCTTGGTTATTATACAATGTAAATAATGGTTGGTGCAACGCCTAAATTAATTATCTTGTCGCATATTTTTAATAAATATAAAAAAAGTAGAAAAATAACACAAATGCACTGAAAAACGACGAATATCAACTTAATCTCGTTATGCTCTGTGTTAAGTAATAGGTAAATTGTGTCACTTTTTATTTGTAAATTGTAAAAGTTGTAGATTTTTTTGAAATATCAATATATAATTTGTTGAAACGAGATGTTTTACATAAAGCGATTTATGAAAAGTGGGAAAAGGGGGGGCGCATCATGACAAAAATGACTATCATTCGGGTGTTAGACGAGGAAACATTTTTTATAGATGCAGGACATAGTGCTTGTATTAAACAGCACCAATTTATAGAAGTATTGAACGCTAAGCATTCATATAAAAATTTAGCGCAAGTCGTGGATGTTTATGATGATTATGCTTTATGTAGAAAGTTAGGTAGTAAACGCGTGTTTTTCGGAGATGTAATTCAACCGAGGCAATAATCAAAAAATAGCCGAGTTTACTCAAATGTTGAGCAAACTCGGCTATATTTAATTAGAAGATAACATGTGTTTCTTTTTCTACGATTTGTGCTCCTTTAATCGCAATGATTTTACCTGATGGAGGATTTAATACATTACTTTCTAACAAAGTGCTCATCGCATTACGGATGGATTCTTCAGATACTTGTTGTTTAATATCTGGAACTTGGAATTTGACCGGTTTGTGTGCTTCATTGATATAAATCAATTCTAGTGATTTTGTCATAATCTGATTCTCCTCTTATAAAGTTTCTACTGTTGTGACTTCGATGTTGTCGTATGTTTCACTTGTTAATTTTTCAATAGCTGATTTGAAGCTGTTTAATTGTGCTTCAGTGCTTTGTGGGTTTAAACGGGCAAATCTACGACGTTTGATAACTGGTTTTGCTTCTTTTTTGTCTTCGACACGAATAAGTGTCACTGCAAGTTCTTTGATTGTTTTCATTTCTGTTCACCTCCTTGCTCACTCTATATATCGAAATTTCTAGAAAAAAAGCACACCCTTTTGTAAAATTAATTTCAAAAACTTTTGAAGGAGTGTGTGACGGGGTAATTAAACAGGTATATAAGGCTTCTTCTCTAAGGTAGATGAATCATCGCAATATCTATAAGATGATGAAGTTTTTAGAATAGATTTCACACAATTGATTATAGTATTATTAAACATAGACACTTGATATATGGTCGGAATCTTCAATGATACTGAAGAAAGATATATGAAGTATATACAACAAAGAAAGAGGTGACGCTGTGGAAATTATTGAAGGTCTTTTGGTCTTTATAGCAGCAATTATTTTAAGTTCATTAATCCATTCATTATTTCTCCCTAAAGTACCACTAGCGTTTATCCAAATCATTTTAGGAGCGCTGATCTTTTTAACACCAATTCCGGTAAACTTTAGATTTGATACAGAAGTTTTTATGGTTGCGTTGATCGCACCTTTACTATTCATTGAAGGTGTTAATGTATCGCGTGTGAGTTTGAAGCGCTACATAAAACCAGTAATGATGATGGCGTTAGGTTTAGTATTTACAACAGTCATAGGGGTAGGGTTCTTTATTCATTGGGTATGGCCAAGCTTACCCATGCCAGCCGGCTTTGCGTTAGCTGCTGTTTTATGTCCGACAGATGCGGTAGCTGTGTCGGCAATTACGAAAGGGAAAATTCTACCAAAAGGTTCTATGACAATCTTAGAAGGGGAGTCATTGTTAAATGATGCGGCAGGTATCATTTCATTCAAAATTGCTGTCGCAGCACTGATTACAGGCGCATTTTCTATTACGGATGCGATTGGTCAGTTCTTAATTACTTCAATCGGCGGTTTAGTTATTGGTCTGCTTGTCGGTATTATCTTAGTTCGTTTACGCATTGTATTAGCACGTAAAGGTGTAGAAAGCAATAATATGTTTGTATTCATTCAGTTATTGACACCATTTGTGTCATATCTTGCGGCAGAAGTCTTCCATGCTTCAGGTATTATCGCGGCAGTGATTTCAGGACTAGTTCATGGTTTTGAGCGTGATCGGATTAATCAAATCAGTAACCAGTTGAAATTGAGTTATACACAAACATGGAACTTATTGAGTTATGTATTAAATGGCTTTGTATTCGTAATTTTAGGCTATATTGTACCTGAAACTGTTAAAAACATTATTAAAACAGAGCCACAGAACCTAGTCTTCTTACTTGGAATTACAGGTTTGATTGCCTTAGCGGTATATGTATTTCGTTTCTTATGGGTGTATGTTTTATATCCGTATTTCTACTTACCGGTCAGTCCATTCCAACGCGCAATGAATGATGGTGAGAATAAAGAACAAGGAGAAACGAAACCTAAACGTAGTAAATACGCAATGATTATGACTTTATGCGGGGTACATGGAACGATTTCATTAGCCATTGCTTTGACGTTTCCTTATATGCTTGGAGAACATACATCATTTGTTTATCGTAATGACTTACTCTTTATTTCTGCAGGTATGGTGGTATTAAGTTTGGTAATTGCTCAAGTTTTATTACCGTTAATTACACCAGTCATGAAGAAAGTCGAAGTGGAAGGAATGAGTTTCAGAGAAGCTCGTATCTATATTCTTGAACAGACAATTGACTACTTAAGAAGACATGCGACGCCTGAAACTTCATTCAATTATGGTAATGTCATTAAAATTTATCATGATCGTATTGCTTTTATGAAAGTGATTGACGATGATGATGAAAACTCTAGAGAACTTGAACGCTTACAAGGGATTGCGATTGATACAGAGACAGAAACATTAAACGAGCTCGTGAAAGAAGGCAGAATTACACAAAGTGATTTTGATAACTATATGCGCTATGCCGAACGTACACAAGTGTATCGTCAAGCTTCATTGATTCGCAGAATTATTATGCGCATTAAAGTAGCTATTTTAAGACGTCGTGTGCGTGTACAAACAAACGCATCTTCCTCATTAGATGTGCAACAGAACTTAAAAGAAATTTCGAATATTATGCGTATCGTTCACTACAATGTAGTCAAACGATTAAAAAAAGAAGCTAATACTGATAACAAATTAGAAATCGGCACAATTTGTGATAGTTATTTAATGCGTTCAGATAATCTGACAGCGGCTAATATCTTCTCAAATAAAACGGGTCATCGTAATAATGTAGCTAGAATCAAGCTCAATGCTTTACGTGAACAACGACATATTTTGAATGAATTGGTCGAAGATGAAGAAATCAGTGAAAAAACAGCTTTAAAATTACGTGAAGCGATTAACTATGATGAAATGGTCTTAGTGGACCGTTTAACATAATTATAAATAGAGCACAGCCTGCATAACAAACAGGCTGTGCTTTTTCATATAGTAAGATAAAAGAAAGAACTATTATAAATTGTTAGATAGTTGAGAATAGTTAACTTTTATCTATTTAACAATTGATAAATCTTGTAAAAGAAAGGTTTAATCGGTTTAATAAAGTCGCCGACATATTCTTCAACATGGGCATTAAAGCCTTCTTTGAATTTTTGAACACCGAAATCTTCAGCATCTTCACTGAAATCTCCTGTAATACCGTAAAAATTATAGCGATCAATACCTTTATTTTTCGCAAATTGAATCATTTCCCATTGGAGTCTGTACGCACCCATATAGGCATTGTATTTAGGGTTTGAACCGCTGGATAGGTAGTAAACTTCATGAGGGTTATAGATATAGTAAGCTGCAGCTAAGTCTAATACAGGTCCATCTGTTTCTATCAATTTTTTCGTTTCAGTAATTTTTCGTTCTTGTGCTGCTAATTGCTTTTGGTATTGCGCATATTTATTTTTGTTTTTCTTAGAATTAGGGTTTTCTTTTAATGCCGCTTGAACATTTTCAATATCTGTATTTAACTCAGCGACTTTCGCATTTTGTGCCTCTAATAATTCTTCTAAATCGATGTAAGCCAGCTTTAACATACTGTTATCAGCGTATGTTTTCTGCATTCTTTCAAAATAGCTTTGATCTCTAAATTTGAAGCCGTGTTTTTCTTCAGCCATTTTAAATAATTTAAAAAATCGATCTGTTTCATCAATTGATAAATCACGGACTTTCACCTGCATTTCATAGGTTTTCTTAATATTACGGCGTGTTTGATAATCCATTTCTTTTAACAATTGTTTTTCATCTTTGTTTTCTAGGTTTAAGACAGACAACCATCTGATCTGACTTGTTTGAGAATAACCTGTAGTAAACCCTTGATGACGGTAACCTAATAAATTCATCACATTCATAAAAGTTTCGTTATCATAAGATTCAAGGATTTCTCCGTCACAACTTCGAATATTTTCTAACAGGTAAGGATCAGTTAAAACATATAAGCAGTTATGCTTTTTTAGATATGTCGTTAAGTTTTCATAAAAAAATCTGACTAACTCATGGTCTTTAAAGTTCATGACTGGACCGCGATGTGTATAGAAATATTTAAAGAACTTTAAACAACGTGCCTCAGTCAGTAAACAAGCAGCTAATACATCACCTGTTTCATTTTTTACGCCGACTAAATGTACATTATTTTGATGCTCATTTTGATAATTGAAATGTGAGGATGATTGGGTATAATGTGATGCATTTTCATTAACAAAATTTTCAAATTCTTGAATGTTTAACTTAGAAAAATTCAAAAAAAGACCTACTTTCATATAGAATTTTTTAATATTGATTGGATATACACAAAAAAATCGATTGATTAAGTAACCGCAATTGTTAACTTATCAACCGATATCAATATTGTTTAAAACTAAGCGGAGGGAGAAGGATTCGAACCAACGCAAGCACTGACGTGCTCCTAATTAATAAATAAATATTAACCCCCTTAAACCAGACTTGGGTATCCCTCCATGAATAACTAAATTAATCATAACTTTAGTTTTTCTAAAAGTAAAGGAAATTTATAAATATTTTGTAGATAAACAATTGAAGATATTTAAAGAAATATAATAAATGACTAAATTTTTTGTTGTTTATATTTAAAAGGGTGAAGATGTGATCTTGTGATGAAAGATTGAGTGAATTAAACACAAAAAAGCGACAGCTCTTGAGGGGAACTGTCGCTTCGAAAATCGATGTCATCGCAAGCACCGATTTTCTTAAAGTGGTGTGTGGTCCAGTGGGAGGAAAGACCACAGCTTATTTATGTTTAGGATAGATTATTTATGGATTAGCGGAAATGGAATGGACATACTAGGAGGTCTTTTTCCGCTAATTGAAAGGATAAATTGTTTACTTCATGCTTTGATGAACGGTTTCAATGTTAGATTCCATCATTTTGTAGTAGGAATCTCCTTTACTGCCTTTTTTGCCAATAGAGTCTGTGTAGACTTCTCCTGAAATTGGAACGCCTGTTTCTTCACTCAAGCTCTTCATGCTTTTATGATCGACACTTGTTTCGACTAATAGATTTTTCAAGTTGTGATCTTTAACGAATTTAATTGCTTGTTTCATTTGTTCAGGTGTTCCTTGTTTTTCAGTGTTAATTTCCCAAATATAGCCGGGAGTGATGCTATATTGTTTTGAGAAATATTTAAATGCGCCTTCACTTGTGATCATAGCGCGTTGATCTTTAGGAATGTCATCGAACTTGTCGTGACTGTCTTTATTTAACTTTTCAAGCTTGTTGATATAAGCATCACCTCGTTTTTCGTAGTCTGCTTTGTGTGCTTTATCATGATTGATTGCAGCTTGCTGAATTGTTTTTACATATTTGATGCCGTTCTCTAGACTTAACCAAGCGTGAGGATCTTGTTTTGTCTCATCGCCTTCAGCACCGTTCAGGTAAATTGGTTTTACATCTTTAGAAACGCGTACGACACTATCATCTTTAGTTGTTTTGCCAGCTTGGTCTAAAGCATTTTTAAACCAACCATTACCTGTCTCCAGATTCAATCCGTTATAAAGGATGATATCTGCGTCTGTTAAGGCTTTGATGTCTTTAGGTTTGACCTCATATTCATGAGGATCTTGGCCGATAGGAACTATGCTATGTATATCCGCATGGTCCCCGACTACGTTGTCGGCCATGTCATATAGTATTGAATTGGTTGTGACGATTTTAAGTTTATGATTATCAGAGGCTGTTGAGTTTGAATCTTTGCCTCCGCCGCATGCTGCTAACAGTAATAACATGATAGCTAATAATGGTACTAATTTTTTCATGATGTAACTCCTTTTTTGATTTTGAGAGTCAATTTAGAATAGATAAATGTACCGACATAAATAGCAAACGCACACAAGACAATTGTTGCACCACTAGGGATGTTATAAATGTAGCTGAAATACATACCGATTATTGAACTGATTACACTGATCAGACTGGCTACAATCATCATAGACCATAATTTCTTGGTGATGAGAAAAGCTGCTGAAGCGGGTGTAATCAACAGTGCAACAACGAGTATAATACCCACAGTTTGAATGCTTGCAACTGTCACAAGTGACAAGAGCAGCATCACAAAGTAGTGGATGGCTGTTGTGTTTAAACCGCTCATTCTACTAAAGGTTGGATCGAAAGTAGAAATCATTAATGGGCGGTAAAAAATGATGATAAGCAAGAGTACTATTATGCTGACCACAATAGTCGACCAGTATGCACTATTGGTAATCGCTAGCAAATTACCGAATAGAATATGATACAAGTTCGTCGTACTATTGATCAAGCTGATAATAATAACTCCGGTAGCTAAGAATGCTGTGAAGCTGATGCCGATGGCTGCGTCTTGTTTAGTTTTACTTCGTTCAGAAATAAAACCGATGAATAGACTGGCTAGCATTCCAGTAACTAAAGCTCCGACAAACATCGGAATTTTGAAGAGGAATGATAGTGCAACCCCAGGCAATACAGCATGGCTCATCGCATCACCCATGAGTGACAACCCTCTTAAAACAATCAGGCTGCCGACTGTTCCGCACACAATGCCGACACAAATGGAAATAATCAGAGCGCGGTTTAAAAATTGATATTGTGTGAGTTGTTGTATAAATTCGTACATAATTTTGACTCTCTTTCTAATTCTTTAATGGCGCTGTGGTTGATTCATGAATGTCTCGTTTAATCGTTCTGTGGTCATTGCTTCTTCGCTTGGTCCGAAATAACGTAAAGTTTGATTGAGCAGAATGACACGATCGAAATAAGTAGTTGCTTTTGATAGATCATGATGCACGATTAAAATTAATTTGCCTTCGGCCTTTAAGCCTTCTATTTTACGCATAATTAATTGTTCACTCGTAAAATCAATTCCTACAAAAGGTTCGTCTAATAAGTAAAGTTCGCTCGTCGACATCAAGGCGCGTGCAACTAATACACGTTGCAGCTGTCCACCGCTTAATTGAGAAATTTGGCGTTTACGTAAATGTGTTAATTCCATTTCTTCTAATAATTGAGTTAAGCGTTGTTTAATTTGTGCAGAAGGGCGTTTAAACCACCCAATCTCTTTATAAGCGCCTGATAGTACGACGTTTTCAACATCAATTGGAAAATCTAAATCTAAGTAGGCTTTTTGCGGTATGTATGTGATGTTCTTAAGTTGTGATTCGACTGGTTGATTGTTCAACAATTGGACACCTTGTGATTTAAACTCTCCGATTAACGCTTTGATTAATGAGGATTTTCCTGCACCGTTCGGACCCATAATACCGATAATTTCACCGTGAACAGGAATAGACAAGTTGATGTTTCGCAAGACATGCTTATTGCCTAAATACAAATCCAAATTCTCAATTTCTAACAATATCACACCTCCTAAAAGAATTTTTAGGGTAACCTAATTTATTTCATCATAAGACATGAATTTTCGCGTGTCAAGTCTTTTCGTGATACAATAAAGTGAATCTGGATGGAAGGAACGGTGACAAGATGTTAACGGAAGAAAAAGAAGATTACCTCAAAGCGATTTTGAATAATGGCGGCGCAACTTCATTCGTTACAAATAAAAAACTTTCTCAATACTTAAATATTAAACCCCCATCCGTGAGTGAGATGGTCAATCGTTTAGAAAAAGCGGGCTATGTAACTACCAAACCTTATAAGGGTGTCAAATTATCCGAAGAAGGTTTCAACCATACATTAGAAATTATTAAGCGTCATCGCTTATTAGAACTTTTCTTAATCGAGATATTGAAATACAACTGGGAAGAAGTGCACCAAGAAGCAGAAGTGCTTGAACATAGAGTGTCTGATTTGTTTGTCGAACGTTTAGACTCATTGTTGAATTATCCGACAACATGCCCACATGGCGGTATCATCCCAAGAGATGGTAAATTTGAAGAAATTTACAATGAATCCTTAAAAACATTCCAAGCAGGAGATCAAATCGTGATTCGTCGTGTACGAGACCGTACGAAATTATTAATTTATCTTTCTAGTAAATTTATTTCAATCGGGGATGCGGTGACGGTGATATCTCGTGATGATACTAACGAAGTTATTGCTATTCAAAAAGGGGATGACCCATTAATTATTTTAAGTTATGAAAACGCGGCACATATTTTTGGGGAATTAGCGGACGTATAAATAGAATAGGAATCAGAGTGGTTCATCATTGGCGTAATCTATTTAGATTACGTCTTTTTTGTCGTTCTAATTAATGAGATGTATATCATTCTTTGTACCTATGGATAATTCAAAAAATCGTCATATAATAATAAAAAAGATAAAAGAGGTATAAGGATGAAGGAGAATACAGCACATCAATCAGAAAAAATAGTGTTAGTTGTCAGCTTACTGATCTTTTTGTTTATAATGATTGGGAATTATTTAAAGTTAGATTTTTTACGATATATGGATCAAACGACATTACGATGGTTTATTCAAACGTTTGGTGAACCGAAAATGCAGTTTGGTCATGGTTTTCTTAATGATTATATGAATGCACTGGCTACATATGGAGATGTTTTAACCTTTGTAGTGATGTCTATTGTCATTGCGATTATTTTATTATTCAAGCGTTACTATGTGTTAAGTTTATGGTTGTTAGGCACAGTGGCTTCAGGAGGTATCTTAGGAATTATTTTTAAGGATGTCATTCATCGCCATCGTCCGTATGACCATTTGTTAGCAGACACAGGTTTTTCTTTTCCAAGCGGGCATTCATTATCTAGTACGCTGATTGTGATCATTATATTTGCGGTGTTTTTACCGAAAGTGAAACATCATGCAATTCAAGTGACAATTGCTGGTTTGCTTTCAGTGTTATGGGCAAGTATTTTATTTTCAAGAATGTACTTTCACGCACACTTTTTAACTGATGTGATAGGCGGTGTCTCTTTAGGTATCGCTTGTTATTAACGAAGTTGCCTCAAATCAATTTACTGCGAAAAGGTAAGATGTTTTATATAAAATAGTAAAATAAAGAAGCTTTGCGGTGTCGCAAAGCTTCTTTTGTTCATCTATTCATCTCTATTAAATTTGTTTGCCCCAAATATTTAAGTCTAAGCGTTGATTATCGATGTGTGCGATTTGCGGCATTTCTCCCCAAAGAACGTAGCCTTGTTTTTCAAATAATTTATTACATGGTATGTTTTGTGCGAAAACATAGCCAGTTAAGAAGCGAATCCCTAACGCTTTGGCTTCTTGTTCTAGACGTTGCATCACTTTAGTACCAATACTTTTCCCACTAATCTGTTGATCCAAATAGATACTGACTTCTGCAGTTTCATCATAAGCAGGTCTGCCGTAAAAGTAATTCAGACTCGCAAAACCAATTGGGCGCATTTCTTCATCGTATACTGTAAACAATGGACGCATGGCATCGTGTTTATCAAAGACGTGTGCCATTTCTTGTTCTGTCATTTCATCAATATCTGCTGTGATGTTACGTGCAGCGATGGCTTGATTATAAACTTTTGTAAATAAAGATAAATCGACTTGTGTTGCTGGACGAAGCTTTACCATTTTTATCACCTTAATTCTGTAAAAGTAGAATAGTGATAATAGCGTACACGATATAAACGTTAAAGGCAATCCATAACAAACTGAAAATTACGACAGGGATGCCGGTTAATTGACGTAAAGCTAAACCATCCCAGTCGATAACATGTTTCGTAAAAGTCAAAGTAATAATCGTCCAAGTCGATTGTAGCAACTCTCCGAACAGCACACCTAAAATAAAGTGGTAAATCAATGATAAGATAATGACAATGAATTCAGGTTGACCGTTTTGAACTAAACCATAAATCATGACACCTAATAAGAGCGTGAGTAAAATAGGGATACCTTTTCTTGAAGTAATCAGCACAAAATAAATAAAGATAGCTAGATAGCTGAATACGAAGAGTGAAGGATAATGATAATAACCCGCAAAGAGCCCGACTGCCAACATCAACGGAGGCATCATATAACCACCAAGTGTCGTAATTATCATCGTCACTCTACTTCTAGCTCTGGTGACCGCAAAGCCTTGTCGCGAGGTCTGTATACGTTCTCTAGGAGAAGTAACAATCACTAAATCCTCTGTATGACCGCCACTGATTTTGTTAAATAGAATATGACCGAATTCATGTGTCAGTACCGGAATGTAATTTAATATAATGTCTAGAATCGCAAAACTTGGTTTATGACGATTGCGATGCACAAATAGATAAGCAATAGCGATTAATACTACCCAATATAAATGGAGTGTCATAGAAGTGCTTAGAATATCTTTAATCAACTGCATAATTTAACCTCTTCTTGAATTAGAAAAAGTTGAGATACATGACCTCAACTTATGATTTATCTTCATTGTATGAATTTTTAGCATTTACGTCTTGCGTCTTCGGACCTATTTTAATCATTCGGCACATCTTTGATGTAACGTGCTGGATTACCTGCGACAACTTGATTTGCGGGTACATCTTTAGTGACGACGCTGCCTGCGCCGACAACAACATTATCGCCAATGGTAATACCTGGCAAAATAATCGCACCTGCGCCGATCCAAACATGATTACCGATTGTTATAGGGTAGCCTAACTCTAATCCAGCGGCACGTGTTTTAGGATTTAAAGGGTGAGTTGCGGTAATCAACTGAACGTTCGGACCTAAGAGTACGTGATTGCCAATCGTAATTTTTGCGACATCTAACATCGTCGCATTAAAGTTCGCATAGAAATGGTCTCCAATTGTAATGTTATAACCATAGTCAAAGTGGATATCTGGCTCAATGAAGACTTCTTCACCGCAAGCCCCTACACTTTGGCGGAATAAATGCATACGTTCTTTAATAGAAAAGGCATTGTTGATTGCTTTTGTTGCGTGGCGTGCTTTATGACGTTCCTTTACTAATTCAGGGTCTCTTGAGTCATAGAGCTGGCCGCTCAACATTTTGTCTTTTTCACTTGTCATAGTATCTAACCTCTTTGATTCTCATAATAAATTCAGATTACCACTTATAGTGAGGAATGCAATCAATTCAACTGGCGTGTATAATAAGATGAAATGAACTTTTATTAATCAGAGGTGCAAGTTAGGAGTTTGAAGCGATGAGTATTCAACATAAGCATAAACAGAATAAAGTAGATATTTTGTCTGTTCAATTTGATAACGTCACAATGGACGAGATGAAAGAAGCGGTCATGCATTTTAGAGAAACAGATACAACTGATAACATGTTTGTTGTGACTGCAAATCCTGAAATTGTAGATTACGCATTAGATAATCGAAGTTATTATGATTTAATCAGTGAAGCAGATTATATCATTCCAGATGGATCAGGGATTATTCAAGCAGGCAGAATATTAGATACCCCGTTAAAAGAACGTGTGCCAGGTATCGAATTTATGGCAAAGTGTTTAGAAATTGCTGAGCGTTATCATCAGCGTGTCTTCTTATTAGGTGCATCTGAAGCTGTAGTCGCAAAAGCCAAACAAGAGCTACAACATCGATATCCTCATGTGACTTTCGATGCACATCACGGTTATATTGATTTAAAAGATGAACAAGTGGTTCGTAAAGTAAGTAAATTTAATCCAGATTATGTTTTTGTCGGTATGGGTTATCCTAAACAAGAACAATGGATTAAACAACACCGTCATCGCCTTCAACATACATTACTGATGGGTGTCGGCGGATCCATTGAGATTTATAGCGGTACAAAAAAGCGTGCACCTCTATTCTTCCGTAAAACGAATCTTGAATGGTTTTACCGCTTAATTACAGACTGGAAACGTATGGCAAGAATGCGCAGATTACCTAGATTTGTATCCAAAGTTTTCCGTAAACGTTTGAAGCGTAAATAATATTTAAATGAGCCTTCTCTAACAATACAGGAAAGTTAGAGCAGGCTTTTTTATGAACAAAATATGATATCTACATAATGTGTATTGAATATTTAGAAAAATAAAGTAATATTGTATCATTCACATATGAAGTGTCTTGATAAGCATGATTGAGACATGATTTGTGACAATCATTTCTTTAAGAGCATAAACAACAAACATCAAGAGGTGACAACATGAAAAAGGGATTCTATTATTGATTTTCGATTTAGTTTCGACCTTTGGTTCGGAAATCTTTTTCTTTGCTTGTTCGTTTTATATTTTAAGAGAAACAAGCAATGGTGCATTATACGGTTTTGTTATAGGTATGATGGCTGTAGTTCAAATTGTGTTAGGTCCAATTATGGGGAACCTAGCCGATTATAAAAGTAATCGAAAGATAATCTTCATTGCGCAATTATTAAGCGTGCTATCCATCACTGTGTTTTTAGTGGGGTATCAAAATCATTTATGGGCACTGGTTATTTTAATGATGATGCTTACTGCGACTGATGTGCCAGTAGGTTTAATCATTGAATCTAATTTAGCGAAGATAACAGGGGAGCAATTAGAGCGCTTTGTGTCTTTAAGGAATATTGTAATTATGGCCACATCATTCTTAGCGCCAGTAATCGGCGGTATTGTGGTAGGATTCCTTTCTATTGAACAAATGGGATATGTGATTTTAGTGACTGAATCACTCGCCATGTTGACGATAGCATTTATACCTTTAAACAGACATGTGGAAAAAGAGAACCAAGCTTTCATCAATAATTTCAAAAAAGGTTTTCACTACATATGGGCTAAAAAGGATTTAGCGACGATGGTGGTTTATTTGGCAGTGATTAATATTATTTTGTATGCGATACCGATTGGCATTTCAATATTAGCCATTCAAAAGATGCATGTATCTTCAAGTGCATTTGGATGGATAGAGGCTTCTTTAACAATCAGCATGGCGTTAGGCAGTATCATTCTTGCGATTTTCCCGCCTAAACAAAATTTACGTTTATATTTAATTGGATCGAGCTACACGATTGCGATGATTTTCTTTGCGTTGGCATTGATTACGATGATGGCAATGGGAAATTTAGCTGGGGTGTTAGCGTTAATTGGCGTTTATATTGTATTAGGTTTCAGCGCACAATACAGTAATATTCCACTTCAAATCTACTTCCAAAAACGTATCGAGGAAAGTTATAAAGCAAGGGTCTTCTCTGTCAGCTTTGCGCTCAGTCAATTCACCAAACCTTTAAGTATTATGTTCTTCAGCTTTATTCTTGGTTTCAATTACACGCTTGTATTTCTGATTACAGGATTAGTTTTCGTCATGATAGTAGTTGTATTTACTAAAATTGTGCCAAAAGATGTGTTTGATAACGGCATCAACATGCCATCAAAAGAAGGGGTATAATAGAAATAAATACAAGCAGAGGAGTGACATGCGTGGCAAGACATAAAATTTATGATATGGCATTCGCAAGTGTTTATCCGCATTATGTGACAAAGGTTGAGAAAAAAGGGCGTACAAAAGATGAATTGCATGAAGTAATCACTTGGTTAACAGGATATGATGAAGCAGGTTTACAACAAGTATTAGATGAGCGAGTACCGTTTGAAGATTTCTTTGCGCAAGCACCTGACTTAAATCCGAACCGCAAGTTAATTACGGGTGTCATTTGCGGCATTCGTGTTGAAAACATTGAAGCACCTTTAATGCAGGAAATTCGCTATTTAGATAAGATCGTAGATGAGCTCGCAAAAGGTAAGCCATTAAATAAAATAATGAGGAAATGATTTAAAGAATAAAACGTTTTCAAGTTTTACAAAATGATGAACTTATAAAAAATATATTGCAGAATCGTAATCGTTACGATACAATGTACTTAATTTAAAAACGGATTCGATGAAAAAGATATGAAATACAAGATTTAAGTCAGAGATAGAAAGTCAGCGGCTGGAAGCTTTCTAATTACTTAAACTGTGTTTTACTCCTTTTGAGATGTATGTGAAAGCATACCGACTAATGGCATGTTACGCCATTCTAATGAGGAAGCAAGTTGAGACTTCTAGGAGAGCAACTCCAATTGAAGTCTTGTTTAATGACTTGTTTCGAATGTGGGTGGTACCACGAGCATAAACTGCACTCGTCCCTGTTATCAGAGGATAAGTGCAGTTTTTTTATTGAATAAAATCAACCATTAGAATTTAAGGAGGCAATAATTATGGCAGAACAAGTTATCGTTACTTTACCAGATCAACGCAAATTGGAGGTGGCACAAGGCACAACACTTTACCAAGTTGCGCAACAAATCGGCAGTTCTTTTGCGAAAAAAGTTGCGGTTGCGAATGTGGATGGCACATTTTATGGTTTGAACGAATACATCGGAGAAGATTGCCAAGTTGAATTCTTGACATATGAAGATGAAAAAGGGTTAGAAGCCATTCGTTATACTTTAGGTTATTTAGCAGGTGAAGTCCTAGAAAAACACGGTGCAAAAGTTGCGGGATTCGGTGTAAACAAAGAACAATTCTTTGTAGACTTCAAACCTGAAGAAAACTTGAAAGCAGCGGATTTAGAAAAAGTTTCTAAAGACATTCAAAAAGCAGTAAGCGCCAATCATCCAATTGAAGTTCGTGAATTATCAAAATTAGACGCATTAGACCAATTTAATGAAAATGCTTTTATGCAACATCATATTGAACAAGCCTCAGAGCCTGTGAAAGTTGCAGTGCATGGAGATTACGCAGCAGTTATCGACCAACCTTTAGTACACAATTTATCTAAAGTGAAACACTTCAGTTTACAAGCAGTATCCGCAACTAACTGGTTACGTGATGTGAACAACGAAGCATTACAACGTGTATCTGGTTTTGCATTCGCAGATGCGAAAGCCTTAGAAGACCATCAAGCGTTTATTGATAAATATGAACAAGTGAACCATCGTCGTTTAGGTAAAGAATTAGATATCTTCTCATTCTCAGAATTTGCACCAGGTATGCCATTCTATGCGCATAACGGCCAAGTGATTCGTTTGGAATTACAAAATATGTTGAGACAATTACAGTTTGAAGCGGATTATGAAGAAGTCTATACTCCATTTATCATGGATGAAACTTTATGGAAAAACAGTGGTCACTGGGATCACTACCAAGACAATATGTACTTCACTGAAGTAGATGAACAAACTTATGCATTAAAACCAATGAACTGTCCTGGACATATGTTGATTTACAAAAATCATTTACATTCTTATCGTGACTTGCCAATTCGTATGGCTGAATTCGGTCAAGTCCACCGTCATGAATTAAGCGGTTCTTTAAATGGTTTATTCCGTGTAAGAACATTCAACCAAGATGATGCACATATCTTTGTACGTCGTGACCAAATCGAATCAGAAATCTTAGATGTCTTAGGTTTGATTCATAAAGTTTATAGTGTCTTCGGCTTCGATTACAGTATTGAACTTTCTACTCGTCCAGATGACTTTATGGGTGAAATCGAACTTTGGGATTTCGCTGAACAATCATTAGAAAATGTATTGAATCAACATGGTTTTGAATATACAGTCAATGAAAAAGACGGCGCGTTCTATGGTCCTAAAATTGATATCCATATCAAAGATGCATTAGGACGTAGTCACCAATGCGGTACTGTACAACTAGATTTCCAAATGCCTGAAAAATTCGATTTAACTTTCGTTAATAAAGACGGAGAAAAAGAACGTCCAGTGGTTATCCACCGTGCAATTTATGGTTCAAGCGATCGTTTTATCGGTATCTTACTTGAACACTTTGGCGGAAACTTACCATTATGGTTAGCACCTGTACAATTAGAAGTGATTCCTGTCAATGCAGACTTGCATTTAGATGCGGTAAAAGACTTGAAACGTCAATTGAAAGCTGAAGGCTTCAGAGTAGATCTAGATCTTTCAGACGAAAAAATGGGTTATAAAATCCGTCAAGCACACTTAAGAAAAGTACCATATACACTTGTTGTGGGAGATAACGAAGTAGAAAATGGTACAGTTGCGGTAAGAAAACGCGGTGCTTCTGAAGAAACTAGCGTAGATGTGAAAGACTTCATCGAACAATTAAAAGCAGAAAGAGATGTTTTAAACTCAGTAGAGTAAGTTTAAAACGATAATTGAATATAAAAAATACGCATTGCAGTAGAAAGGGTAGCTGCAATGCGTTTTATTTTTAAGGGTTATTATTTTATAGTTTCATGTGTTTCAATTAAGTAGTTGAGGGAGCTTAATTGAACACAGGTTTTTTGACATTTTTATTAATGAGGGTAGGATTCAGAATGCAGGGTTAATCACGTTCTGAATCGTCGTGTGATTTTCAAGATTGAGTTTAAACATTTTGTTTGGGCTCATTTCCATATAACAGGTGTGCGTTTGATCGATGATTATCATTCAGAGCGACTTAAACTCTGTTTTATTTGAGTAAGGGTTGTGTTGTAAGTTTGAAATAGTAACGTGAAGCATAAGAAAGTTGAGGGCACTGCTGGCGGTGATGAATTGTGGGAATTCAATCAGCAGAATATATGCATTGTTACCTTATTTCAATACTTAGCGCGTTTTAAATTTTAACGCAGAATTATTTTAACCATCAATTGCTGTTATAGGCATACTGATTACTATTTGGCACTTAATTTGAACTTACCGGTTGTTGTTAGGGTTATTGTGTAGCTATGACAGCATCTTGCAATGTTTATGATTAGCTTTTTCAATCAAACATTATAAAACAGGAGGTTGCAAGAGAATTGCTGTTGTATCAGCTTTGTGCGTATAGAATGGGCTGTTTTCTTATACGTAAAGCACATTGTTATAATTGGGCTGGTTTCAATAGACTACTATAGTGGTGAGTGTAGCGTATTGAAAATTTTTATAGAAATGAATGGTTGTTTAATAAGGTAAGTTCAATTTAATGTTATAGGGAATTAAAAAAACTCGCTCCTGTTTACATGCATCACCTCCTTGAAAAGTCTTTACGAGTTTCAAAGTAGGTTAGTAAACAGCACCGAGTACCTTACACCAATCCTAATATATTCTATTACGATTCAATATTGCGATCGAACACGAATATTGAAATGACTTCATCATCTTCTAAATTAACATCTGTAAATAGTTTTACAAATTTCGCACCTACCAATTCTTCCATTTCTGTAGGTGGATGTTGGTTGTAAAGTTGTTTAATTTCTTCTGTACGTCCAAATTTAAGCATTCTTTCGAATTCCTTACTTTGAGTATTACGCAAATAGAAGTTTTCAACTTTACTTAGGCTTCCTGTCATATGGGCAACCGCCCAGTTATCTTTGAAAAACACTTTGATTTGTTCGGGACCTTTACCGATGTGTTCTTTACGATACGCACGGACAAGGTTCGCAAATGCTTGTGTCTTATTTTGTTTAGCTATATCAATCACCTGCTTACTTGAGAAATGATATGACATATTGAAGTTCAGGCTGATTAGATTTCAATATTTTGATACACCTTCACTTTAAAGAAAATGAAGTGTGCAGCAAGACTATTGAAATGATTACTTGTATCAAAATGTCATTGTATGAGAGCATCCGACATTAATCAAGTGTGCAATATTATTTTGCCTGTTGTTAATACACTTGTACTTAATGATAATACTTTTTTTCTTTGATTTAAAGAGGTTTGCTTAAAGTTTTTTAAGTAAAAAGATTCAGAAATATCAACATCGCTTTAAAAGAGTGAAGTAGAAGAGGAAAAGAAAAAGCAGTTTATACTGCGATTTCTTTTACAGCTTCAATTGTTTATTTCATTACAAATCTTTCTTCGTCTAAGTTTTTACGGAAAGCTTTTTGGTCTGCTTTAGATTTCTTTTTAAAGTCTTTAAGGAATTGTTCGTACTTAGGCAATACTTCCTCAACTTCGCCGAATTGTTTCAAGCGTCCGCCTTCAATCCAAGCGATTTTTGTACAGAATTGACGGACTTGGCCGATGTTATGGCTGACGAAGAAAATCGTTTTGCCTGCTTCTTTAAATTCGTGGATTTTGTCTAATGATTTTTGCGTGAATGTTTGGTCTCCGACAGACAACGCTTCGTCAATCACTAAAATATCTGGATCAATCGTGACGTTGATAGAGAAACCAAGTTTAGCACGCATACCACTTGAATACTTTTTAACGGGTTGGTAAATAAACTCTCCCAGTTCACTGAATTCAACGATTTTAGGTGTGAGCTTTTTAATTTCTTTACGTGTAAAGCCCATGCACAACATTTTAAATTCAATATTTTCTAATCCTGTCAATTGTGCGTTAAGCCCTGCATTGATCGCAATAACACTGACTTCACCATTTTTCTCAATTGAACCTGCAGTGTTGGATAAAGATCCGCCGATAATATTGCTGAGGGTTGATTTGCCTGAACCGTTGATGCCGACTAAACCGATAATATCACCTTTATACGCTGTCATTGAGACATCTTTTAACGCGTAAAATGTTTTGTTCTTATGATTAGGAATGAGCGCATCTTTGATTCGTTCTTTGTTATTACGATAGATACGATATTCTTTTGTAATATTATCCATCTTTACAGATACATCTTTCATTGTATAACCTCTTCCTTAACCTCTATTTACTCTATTATAGTACATATTGCGATGCCGAGCGGTCAAAACGCATATGAATTCTTCAACGCTATAAATTTTACCATTTCTTGAAGAATTGGTCATTATTTTCGTCGTTAAAGTCATTTCTTTGCCATTAGTAATGAAAATTATTCCATTCTATATTATAATTACGTATAATGTTGAGATGGATATATTTCAAGCATAGAGAAAAAATTACATAAGCATATGTAATGAAATGCGCAAATCGTTTGAAAGCGTGGTTTGAACATGGGAGCATTAATAACTGTTCTGAAAGAACATATTAAAGGATTTTATTTGATCCACAGGTTAGCACAATTTGAGTTGAAAATTGCTAACCATAATAACTACTTAGGTATGGCGTGGGAGTTAATTAACCCGCTTATCCAAATTTTAGTCTACTGGTTCGTGTTCGGATTCGGGATTCGTACAAACGCACCGGTTGATGGGATACCCTTCATCTTCTGGATGCTTGTCGGTATCAGTATGTGGTTCTTTATCAACCAAGGAATATTAGATGGGACACGCTCGATTGTATCGAAATATAATCAAGTGGCGAAAATGAATTTCCCGTTATCGATTATTCCGACGTATACCGTAACTGCAAAATTATATGGACATTTAGCATTACTCGGGATTATTATTATTTTCTGTATCGCTTCAGGTATTTATCCGACGATACATATTATTCAGTTATTCTTATACGTACCATTTGCGTACATTGCTACAAGTGCTGTCGCAATCTTAACTTCGACTCTAGGTGTATTAATTCGTGATACACAAATGATGATGCAAGCGTTAATGCGTGTATTATTCTATGCATCACCAATTTTATGGGTCGCTAAGCCAGGTTCGATTGTACAAAAGATTCTGATGTTGAATCCGATTTATTTCATCGCAGAATCATACCGTGCAGCAGTACTGTATCATAACTGGTATTTTATTGATCATTGGCAATTAGCACTTTACAACGTATTTATTGTCGTATTTATATTCTTTGTAGGTTCGATTCTGCACATGCGCTACAGAGATCAATTTGCAGACTTTATGTAAGATTATTTAAGAGTAAACTCCAAGCATGTTTTAGCGTGTTTGGAGTTTTTTTAAAATAAGCAGAGGTGAAAAACATGAGACAAGTCATCAAGAAGCTGTATTTAACCATTATCAATGTATTTAATACATTATGGTTCAATAAAAAAATCGATACGCATCATATTGTGTTGTTTATGAGCTTTAAAGAAGATATATGGCCTTTAGTTCAAAGGTTTCATTATGAAGGTTACCGTTTAACTATCATCGGTAAAGAAAAAGATAAACAACAAGTTGCACAATTATCAGGTGTTGATTATGTCATCAACAGTAATAAAAACGTTATTGCGCAATTAAAAGCATTAGCCACTGCTAAAGTTATTTTTGTCGATAATTACTATTTGTTAATGGGAGGTTATCGCAAGAAAAAAGGGCAGACTGTCATTCAAACATGGCATGCGGCAGGCGCTTTAAAGTACTTCGGCCTAAAAGATCATGCGGTCGATTTGTCTAACAAGAAAATGGTGGATCAGTATTTGAAAGTATATTATGCGACAGATTACTATCTCATAGGTGGCGACCCAATGGAAATTTGTTTTAGAAATGCTTTTAGTGCAACACCTGAACAAATGTTACGCTTTGGTTTGCCTAGAATGCAACAGTACTTTACAGTTAACTTAGAACAACAAAAAGAAAAGTTGAAACAACAGTATGGGATTAAAGATAAGCTTGCAGTATATGTACCGACATACAGAGAACATCAAGCAGCGAACAGAACGATTGATGCACAACATTTTGAACAGGAGTTGCCAGGCTATACAATTATCAATAAATTACATCCAGCTGTAAGACAAGGGTCTACACCTGATATTGAGACACAACACTTGTTCTTGATGGCAGATGTCATCATTACAGATTATAGTTCACTTGCGATTGAAGCGAGTTTATTGAATAAACCTGCCTTATTTTATGTTTACGATCAAGCGGAATATGAAGCGGATCGGGGTTTGAATCATTACTATTGGCAAATTCCTGAAAACTATAAAGCATATAATGAAGCAGAGTTGCTGCATAAATTAAAAGAAGGTTTAGAACATTATCCGCCGCTCTTTAATGAATGGCATGATTACAATACGGATGAAACTTTAAATCAGATATCAAATTATATAAAAGAATTGGTGAAACGATGAAAATTTCTATTATTATTCCAGTTTATAACTCAGAAGAAGTCATTAAGAAAGCAGTCAGTTCCATTGATACGAAATACGATCATGAAATTATTTGTATTAATGATGGTTCTACAGATGGCACACTTGAAGCACTTGAAACAATTCAAAAAGAAAATAAGCACGTCAAAATTATCAGTCAATCTAACAAAGGCGCAGCGGCTAGTCGTAATGTCGGCTTATCTCATATTACAGGCGATGTCTTCATGTTTTTAGATGCTGATGATGAATTTTTACCGAGCCGTATCGATGTGATGGCACGTCGTTATGAACAAAATGACGATGTTGAAATCGTGATTGGACAAACAGGACGTGATTATCATGGTGAATGGCGTACTTTCCCGACACATGAAGAAATTAAAAAAGATGAAGTTGTGAATTTAGCACAATGCCCAGCGATGCTGCAATCTATTGGACCAAGAGATAAGATGTTCAGCGCACGTTTCAAAGATTTACGTTTTGATGAGGACATTGTTTTTTGTGAAGAACATACATTTATGGCACATGCATTTAATCAAGCACATGATATTCAATTGTTACCAGATATTATTGCGGGCTATAATGTACGTGAGAATTCGATTACAGCACGCAGTGTTGAGCGTTTCTTTGATTATATGCACGATGCTTATATTGTACGTGGTCGCGTGATGGATTACTTGAGACTTCGTAATGTACAACAATATTATAGCTATCGTATGGATGAATTGATTGTCAGTTATATGCTTCAAGCTTATGTGACAGAAAAACCAAAAGTAACACAAGAATTATTAGATACAGTTATCCAATACATTGAAGGTATGCAAAAGACGCATTATGATGGCGATGCATTATTTAGAATTGTCAAAGTGATGGAAGGCGGCTGTAAAGGTTGGACGTTGCATTATTATCGTCAATGGCGTGAAGCGTTGAACAAAGTAGGCATCGGACGTCCGAACTATTTAGCGTTCAAAGCACAATTAGTGCCTAAACAATCAGCTTTTAGAGGGCGTGCTGCTTTAAAAAGCGCGTTAAAAAATAAGCGAACTTACAATTTTAATATGAATTGAAGAGTGAAATGTGTTATTTTTTTACAGTAACTAAAATTGTGAAGGAGGGTTTAAATTTGAAGAGAGTTATTACGTACGGTACATATGACTTATTGCATTATGGTCATATTGAATTACTGAGAAGAGCGAGAGAAATGGGAGATTACCTGATTGTGGCACTCTCTACAGATGAATTTAACCGCATTAAAAATAAAAAATCTTACTACAATTATGAACAACGAAAAATGATGTTGGAATCTATTCGTTATGTAGACTTAGTCATTCCTGAGGATGATTGGGGTCAAAAAGAACGTGATGTGGAACGTTATGATGTAGATACTTTTGTCATGGGTCATGATTGGGAAGGCGAATTCGACTTCTTAAAAGACAAATGCGAAGTGATTTACTTAAAACGTACAGAAGGTATTTCTACGACACAAATCAAAAAAGAATTATATGGTAAAGATGCCAGATAAAATAAAAACAGAGGTATAATCGCCAGGGCTTGGCAGTTATACCTCTGTTTTTGATTTGTATTTAAAATTTCAACATTATTTCTTACGTCCGAATGATGAAATAATCATATAAACGACGATGGCTAGTGCTGCGACAATAAATGCAACACCAAGGCTCGTTAGAATCGGATGTGTACTCCAAGAAGATTCTGCGAATGTTGTTGCTTTTCGCATCAATGGACGTTGAACATCTACTGATGGCGGGCCATAATCTTTTGAGATAAATTGTCGGTCATAGTCTAGATGAAGCTTGCCATCTTCTACGACGAATTTATAATCTTCTTTTTTAAGATTGCTTGGAACAACATCGTATAAATCTTTTTTCACGTAATAGGTTTTATTATTGATTTTGTGTTGTCCTTTAGACATAACTTTAACGTATTTATATTGTTCAAATGAACGATTGATTAAACTGTTGCCCATTTTATTACGTTCTTTATCTCCGCCTAGATGTTCGAAGTCACCTGCACCCATCATAGCTTGATCAATACGGAAGCCATCACGCTTAGTGCTTAATGTGTGGTTATAATCAGCGATGTCGCTTGATCCAGTTTTTAAACCATCTGTACCAGGTAAGCTCAATTCAGAACCTTCAAGCGACCAGTTGAACGTATAATATGTTACACCGTGTTGAGTTGGTGAGATTGCTTTAGTAAATTTAAGCACTTTGGGTGTATCTTGCACGACACGTTGTGATAAAATCGCGAAATCTCTTGCGGTTGATGTACTAGACATTTCATCTTTATAACGTTTTGGCGCAAAACTTTTTAATAAGTTATTTTCAGCGCCTGTCGGATTTACAAAGTGTGTATGGTTCATCCCGATTTCTTTAGCTTTTTCGTTCATCTTGTCGGTAAAATCAGAAGTGGAATCAGAAACTTCATTTGCTAAAATCAATGCAGCCGCATTACTAGAGGCTGAAACCGTAATTTGAAGCAATTCACTGATGGTATAAGTTTCACCAGGATATAATTTAGTATTACTTAACTCTGGAAGGGTAGACATCGCATAATGTTTATCGGTGATTTTCACTTTATCATCTAACGATAATTTACCTTCTTTAACAGCTTCTAACGTCAGGTACATTGTCATCAATTTCGTCATTGAAGCGGGGTACCATTTCTTATCCATATGATAGCTGTAGAGTACTTGCCCGGTTTGACTAATGTTCACAGCACTTTCTGGTTCAAAACCTTCTCCGATATTTTGACCGCGTTCATTAGCGATTTGGACAGGTGATTTGGTTTCAGTGTCCGCATCAGAAAATGGTGTTATAATGGTACTTACGAAGAATATTAACAGTGTCAGTATTACTATCTTTTTCATTATGTATGTTTCAGTCCTTCAACAATAATAGTTTCACAGTAAAACTATTTTATCATAAAAGTAGTTTGATACAAGGGAACAATAAATATATGAAAATTATGCCTATTTTAGACGTCAGTCTGACGGTTGTCTGACCGAAGGGTGCCCGGACGTCTAAAATCATGTGAAAAGTCGGGACTATGCATCATAATTTAAGAAGAAACATAAAACTATAATTGAGGTAAGCGTGAAAAATGAAACAGACTAACAAAACATCTAATCCACTCTTATTCTTATTGAAGAAACTGACATGGCCAGTCGGCTTGATTGCGATTGCAGTATCTATTTCTTCCTTAGGGAGCATCAGTGGTTTAATTGTCCCTTTATTTACTGGAAGAATGGTTGATAAATTTACTGGCGAATCCTTCAACATGCAGTTTATTTTAATCTTTATTGCTGTGTTTGCGTTGAATGCAGTCTTAAGCGGTATCGGCTTATACTTATTAAGTAAAATCGGTGAAAAAATTATTTATGCGATTCGTACTGTTGTATGGGAACACATCATTCGTTTAAGAATGCGTTTCTTTGATGTGAATGAAAGTGGACAGTTAATGAGTCGTTTAACAGATGACACTAAAGTGATTAACGAATTTGTTTCTCAAAAATTACCGAATGTGCTGCCTTCTATTATCACATTAATCGGTTCATTGATTATGTTGTTTATTATGGATTGGCAGATGACGTTATTAACTTTTATTACGATACCTTTATTTGTGATTATTATGATCCCTTTAGGACGTGTCATGCAGAAAATTTCTACGCGTACACAAGCAGAAATTGCGAACTTCAGTGGTTTGCTTGGACGTGTATTAACGGAAATGCGTTTAGTTAAAGTTGCCAATACGGAACAAGTTGAACTAGATAAAGCACATATAAATTTAAAAGAAATTTATAAGCTGGGTCTGAAACAAGCGAAAATTGCGGCAGTCATCCAACCGATTTCCGGTTTGATCATGTTGTTAACAATCGGGATTATTCTTGGTTTCGGAGGTATCCGTATTTCATCAGGCGCGATTACTGCAGGAACACTTGTTGCGATGATTTTTTATGTTATTCAAATGTCGATGCCGCTTGTGAACTTGTCGACATTGATGACAGATTATAAGAAAGCAGTCGGAGCAAGCAGCCGTATTCATGAAATCATGCAAGAACCGTTAGAAGAAGTCTACATGCCTACGGGTCAATCTTTAGGTAATGGTGACATCGCATTTAAAGAAGTTTCATTTGGTTATGATACAAAAGAAGTCTTACATGATTTGAATTTTGATATTCCAAAGGGTAAAGTAACTGCATTTGTAGGGCCATCAGGATCAGGAAAAAGTACGATTTTCAATTTAATAGAACGAATGTATGACGTGACACACGGAGACATCCTTTATAATGATGTTTCTATCTATCAATTACCGCTATCGGATTGGCGTAATAAAATTGGTTATGTCATGCAGTCTAATGCGATGATGAGCGGTACAATTCGAGATAATATCTTATATGGTATCAACCGAAAAGTGACAGATGCTGAATTAATGCAGTATACACAATTAGCGAACTGTCACGAATTCATTACAGATTTTGATGAGGGATACGATACCTTAGTCGGTGAACGCGGATTGAAACTTTCTGGTGGTCAACGTCAGCGTATTGATATTGCGCGCAGCTTTGTGAAAAATCCTGATATTTTATTATTAGATGAAGCGACCGCAAATTTAGATAGTGAAAGTGAAAGAAAAATTCAAGAATCATTAGAAACATTAATGAAGGAACGTACAACTGTGGTAATCGCACACCGTCTTTCTACCATTATGAAAGCTGATCAAATTATCTTCTTAGATGGTGGACGTGTGACGGGTATTGGTAAGCATCATGAGTTAATGCAGTCGCATGAAAAGTATAAAGAATTTGTGATGACACAAAAACTGACAGATTAATGATAAAGGTTGAGACAAGAAGAAAAGTCTCAACCTTATTTTTATAACAAAAGAGATATATAGACGAATTATGACAATCATATTTATTGCAAGAATTTTTGTTTCATTTCTCAAAAATCTAATTCAAAGGTAACAACCAACATGATATACTAAAAAAGCACTTAAATTTTTTACAATTTGTAAATACGAAATATCTCAAGTAACAGGCGGACATTGTAAGGATTATAGGGAATTCAATCGGGAGGTTATGATTCTGTCAGTGTAGACTTGTACATAATAAAATAATAGAAATGGCGGGTGTAAAATGTATTTACTTATCAACATTGTTGGTTTGATTGTATTTTTAGGTATTGCAGTGCTCTTCTCTAGAAATAGAAAAGCGATCCAATGGAAATCAATTGGTATCTTAGTCATTGTAAACTTATTCTTAGCATGGTTCTTTGTCTTCTTCCCATGGGGAAATGCGGCAGTTTCTAAAATGGCAGATGGTATTGCATGGCTGATTGAATCAGCGAATGCTGGTACAGGGTTTGCGTTCAAAAGCTTTGTAGATACGAAAGAAATAGATATGGCGGTTGCAGCCTTATTCCCAATTTTACTCGTAGTACCTTTATTCGATATTTTAATGTACTTTAATATTTTACCTAAAGTTATCGGTTGGATTGGTTGGGCGTTAGCTAAAATTACACGTCAACCAAAATTCGAATCATTCTTCGGTATCGAAATGATGTTCTTAGGGAACACAGAAGCATTAGCTGTTTCAAGTGAACAGTTAAAACGTATGAATGAAATGCGTGTACTAACAATTGCGATGATGTCTATGAGTTCAGTATCTGGTGCAATTGTCGGTGCGTATGTAACGATGATTCCAGGTGAACTTGTATTAACAGCAATTCCATTAAATATTATCAATGCGATTATTGTTACTTCTATCTTAAACCCAGTAACAGTTGAAGAACGTGAAGATGTGATTTACCACATCCAACAAGAAGGTGTAGAACGTCAACCGTTCTTCTCATTCCTTGGAGACTCAGTTATCAACGCTGGTAAATTAGTATTGATTATTATCGCATTCGTAATCAGTTTCGTAGCATTAGCAGACTTAATTGATCGTTTACTTCACGTACTTTCAGGTACAGTAATTGGTTGGTTCAATGTGAAATTCAGCTTTGGCTTAGACCAAATTTTAGGTGTCATCATGGTGCCTTTCTCATTATTACTTGGTCTACCTTGGAGCGAAGCATGGCCAGTTGCACAACAAATGGCTAAGAAGATTGTCACAAACGAATTCGTAGTCATGGGACAAATTTCTGATGCGGTTAAATCATATGATCCGCATAGACGTGCAGTTATTTCTACTTTCTTAGTATCATTTGCGAACTTCTCAACAATCGGTATGATTATCGGGACATTAAAAGGTATTGTTGATAAGAAAACATCTGATTTCGTTTCGAAATATGTACCTATGATGTTATTGTCTGGTATTTTAGTTTCATTACTAACAGCAGCATTCGTAGGATTATTCGCTTGGTAAGCGTATAGATAGAAGCATTGTATTCGGTAGTTGTTACTGAATATGATGCTTTTCTTTTTTAAGCAAAATGAAAACAGGTGAATGAATGTGGGGAGACACAAACATTACCTGCTTTCAACGGGAAATGAATTTGATGCACGTAATCAGTAAGGACTAGGTACTGATGGTGCATTCGAGCGAAAATTTTGCTTGTTTATTGTAAACAACACAAAGGAGATAACTTCCTTAATCTCTTGATTAAGGAAGTTGAAATTTATTATAGCAAAGCTTCAACACAAAGTAAACAAAATTTTCAGAATAATTAATTTAATATTAATAAACACTGTGATTCAGGGGTTTCACATTGTTGGTTAAGAGCGCCTGTGCTAGTATTTATCTTATCTACACAATTTAATAAGGGGGCGATTGGATTTGAAACGAAGAACGTGGCGTGACCTCGCACTCGTAGTATTTGGTTCATTTATGTTCTCTGCAGGGGTCAATACATTCATTATTTCCGCACAATTAGGGGAAGGCGGCGTAACGGGACTATCCATTGTATTTTATTATGCTTTTCACATTTCGCCAGCTATCACCAACTTTGTGATGAATGCGATTTTAATTGCGATTGGTTATAAGTTCTTAAGTAAGCGAAGTACGTATTTAACCATTCTTGCAACAGTGTTAATTTCAGTCTTTTTAGGACTGACTGAATCTTGGCATGTTGAAACTGGCAACATTATTGTGAATGCCATTTTCGGGGGTGCTTCAGTCGGATTAGGTATTGGCGTTATTGTACTTGCTGGGGGAACGACAGCAGGTACAACGATTTTAGCGCGTTTAGCACATAAATACTTAGACGTCAGCACATCTTACGCGTTGCTATTTTTCGACTTAATCGTTGTGGCGATTTCATTTACTGTGATTCCAGTCAATAAGTTATTGGTAACGATTATTTCACTTTATATTGGTACGAAAGTTATGGAATTCGTTATTGAAGGTTTAAATACGAAGAAGGCGATGACTGTAATTTCAAGCCGACCTGATGAAGTGGCGAAAGTTATTGACCAAAAAATCGGACGAGGGGTTACGATTATAGATGGTCGCGGTTATTACTCAAAAGAAGACAAAGAAATTTTATATGTGGTTATCAGTAAAACACAAGTTTCAAAAGCGAAACGCTTAATTCGAAAAATTGATGAGAATGCCTTTTTAGTCATCCACGATGTGCGTGATGTGTATGGTAATGGCTTCTTAGTAGATGAATAAAGGATGAGAAATCGAGGCGATAGTCTCGATTTCTTGCGTTTTAGTACATAAGAATTGTTAGGAAATCGCTCCAAAAAATGTTATAATATAGCCTATGATAATGATTATCAATTACAAGGCTGTAGTTGATAAAAGTATGAAAGCTTTCACGATAATCTTTACAGGTCGTAATTATAAATAAATGCAATGAGATAAGAAATAGAAATAAATTCTGCGGCAGACCTTGAAAAGAGACAGGTGTTTCGGCAACTGTATTTAAGGTTCATGTCGTATCCAATGGAGGATGAAGTATATTGGCAAATCGTTTAAATGGTCAGCACGTAACAATCGGATATGGGGATCATGTGATTGTTGATAACCTAGATGTAGAAATCCCTGACGGCAAAGTTACGTCTATTATCGGACCTAACGGTTGCGGTAAATCAACATTACTAAAAGCATTATCTCGTCTTTTATCCGTTAAAGGCGGAGAAATCACATTAGATGGTAAAAATATTCATACACAATCTACGAAAGAAATTGCGAAGAAAATCGCCATTTTACCACAATCACCAGATGTTGCAGATGGTTTAACAGCAGGCGAATTGGTTTCATACGGCAGATTTCCACACCAAAAAGGTTTTGGCCGCTTAAGCGCTGAAGATAAAGCTGAAATCGATTGGGCGCTTAAAGTAACAGGTACGTATGATTTTAAACACAGAGCTATTAATGATTTAAGTGGCGGTCAAAGACAACGTGTATGGATTGCGATGGCTTTAGCACAAAAAACAGATATTATTTTCTTAGACGAGCCAACAACGTATTTAGATATCAGTCACCAATTAGAAATTCTTGAATTAGTTCAAGAATTGAACCGTGAACAAGGTTGTACCATTGTAATGGTGTTACATGATATCAACCAAGCGATTCGTTTCTCAGATCATCTGATTGCGATGAAAGCAGGCGAAATTGTTTCAAGCGGTGAAACACAAGAAGTCTTAACGAAAGATATTTTAGAAAGATGTTTCAATATAGATGCAGAATTAAGTACAGATCCACGTACAGGTAAACCGATGTTAGTCACATATGATTTATTGTGTAAACATTATTCGAAAGTATGAGGCACGGTAAATGAGTGATAAAGAGAGAAAAGAGAAGTATCCCAGATTTATATTGTTATTACTTTTATCATGTGTGATGTTAGGGACAATGTTGGTGCTCTCCATTTTATATGGAGATGCGCCCATTCGTCTTGGGACGATTTATGAAGCGGTTTTCCATTATAACCCTATGAATGAACAGCACAACATTATCAGTGAAATTAGAATACCTAGAGACTTAGGTGCAATACTTGTAGGTATGGCGCTTGCGGTGGCTGGGGCAGTTGTTCAAGGTGTGACTAAAAATGGTTTGGCAGACCCAAGCTTAATCGGCTTGAATGCTGGTGCCAGTTTTATGCTCGCCTTAACATATGCCTTTGTACCGCAAGCTTCTTTTAGTTTATTGATGCTTGCAGGTTTTATCGGTTCAATATTAGGCGGTACAATCGTATTGATGATGGGCCGTTCTAGAACTGATGGGTTCAATCCTATCCGTATTATTTTAGCAGGTGCTGCTGTCAGTGCATTCTTGACGGCTTTAAGCCAAGGCATTGCATTAACTTTTAAATTGAATCAAGACATCAATTTTTGGAGCATGGGCGGTGTTTCTGGCACAACTTGGGTTCAATTGAAATGGAGTACTCCTGTTATTTTAGTGACGATCGTTTTGTTAATCTTACTAAGTCGACAATTAACAATTTTAAACTTAGGAGAAAGCTTAGCTAAAGGCTTAGGCCAAAATGTGCGCGTCATTCGTACAATCAGCTTAATACTAACGATGCTGTTAGCAGGTGTTGCTGTAGCAATGGTCGGACAAATTGCCTTTGTCGGTTTAATCGTGCCACATATTGTACGCTTTTTAATTGGTACGGATTATGCGAAAGTGATTCCGTTAACTGCTGTTTTAGGCGCATTTTTAGTTCTTTTAGCAGATACCGTCGCACGTATGTTAGGAGATGCGCCAGTCGGTGCGATTGTTTCCTTTATTGGCGTGCCTTACTTTATCTATTTAATTAGAAAAGGAGGTCGCTCAATATGATAGAAGATAAATTACGAAGACGTCAGTGGCTGGCTTTATTAATAACTAGTGTCCTTTTGTTTGCGGCCTGTGTTTGGAGTATCACGTCAGGTGAATATCAAATGTCTGTCGGCACGTTCTTTAAAACTTTATTTGGTTTAGGTGACTATACGGACAGTTTGATTCTACTAGATTTTAGACTGCCGAGAATGTTAGTAACGATTCTGGCAGGTGCTGCATTAAGTTTAAGCGGTGCGATGATGCAGAGTGTAACCAATAATCCACTAGCTGAACCTGGTATTTTAGGTATTAATGCAGGAAGCGGCTTCTTTATCGCACTCTTTATTGTCATCGGACAAGTGAGTGCAGATAGCTTTATCTATGTTTTGCCAATACTGAGTATGACTGGCGGTATTTTAACTGCATTAATTATTTTCTACTTCAGTTATTCTAAAGAACGCGGTATGACTCCAGCTAGTATGGTCTTAGTCGGTGTCGGTTTATCTGCCGCACTCTCTGGCGGTTCGCTGACATTGATGTCTAAATTTGATAAAGACCAAGCAGAGTTTATGGCAACATGGCTTGCGGGTAATATATGGGGTGATGAATGGCCGTTTGTCATCGCATTATTACCATGGTTGATTGTCATCATACCGTTCCTGTTTATGAAAGCAAATACATTAAATATCTTGAATACCAATGACCTATTAGCACAAGGCTTAGGAGTAAATGTCAGACGAGATCGTATGATTATTTTACTAGCAGCTGTTGCTTTATCATCAGCAGCTGTAGCGGTGAGTGGTGCTATCAGCTTTATTGGTTTAATGGGACCGCATATTGCGAAAACGATTGTGGGACCAAGACATCAACTCTTTATGCCTTTAGCAATTGTTATTGGCTCGTTCTTACTAGTATTCTCGGATACAGTTGGTCAAGTGATTTTACAACCATCAGGTATTCCGGCTGGTATTGTCGTTGCGTTAATCGGTGCACCTTATTTCTTGTATTTAATGTATCGTACACGTTCATTGTAATTTAACGTAATGAAATATTGTTATACGTTATAGTAATTGATGTGAAATCCAAAAAAATATGGTAAACTAATACTAATTGTAGATAAAATCTGTTCAACAATAGGAGGACATTGGCATGAAAGATTTAATCAAGCGACATGTCTTAAACGGCGAATTTGAATCTGTGAAACGATTAATGTCCGAATCAGATTTTATGGAATTTGAAGAACATTACATTTCAAGTGCGCATGAAGCAGAAAGTGTTATGTTTTATACGTGTATCTTAGATATGATCAAAGATGGAGAAACAGCTGAAATGCATGATTTAGCATTCTTACTCCTTGTTTATCCATTAAGTGACTTAGAAGGTGCATTGGATTCTGCTTACTATCATGCAGAAGCTTCCATAAAACTCACTGAGGGCAAAGAAGTGAAGAGTTTACTACAAATGTTGTTGCTCCATGCAATTCCTGAACCTGTTATTTCTGATAAAAAAGCTTTCGATATTTCTAAACAGATCTTGAAATTAGATCCTAATAATAACGTAGCCCGTAATATCCTTAAACAGACAGCGAAACGAATGGATAACGTGGTGGTCAGCATTGATGAACTGAACCAAAATCGTGATGCAAAATAATGAATTTAAAATGAATTAAAGGGTATCTCACATGAGGTATCCTTTTTGTTTTGCACAAAAGTGATATTTATCCATAAGTTTTACTAATGGGTATGTTTACAAAGTTTAATGAGTAATTCTATCAAATTGAGGGTAATTTATTGTTGTGTTTGGGTAATTACACTTAACGGCTATTGCGCAATTGAGTGTTTTATTGTTACTATATACTTTTCATGGAATAAGTAATGGCCTTTTTCAGAAAAAGACAGAAACATAAGCTATGGATAGTAAGTATTAACGTTGGCAAGCATTGTTTTTAATTACACGAGGAGGTATTCAACGTTATTATGACGTTTAATAAAGAAACAGTAAAAATTGGCTTTGCCTATGTCGGTGTAGTCGTCGGCGCAGGTTTTTCAACAGGCCAAGAAGTTATGCAATTCTTCACTGAATATGGTCTATGGGCTTATATCGGTGTTTTAATTTCTGGTATTATCTTAGGATTCATCGGAAGACAGGTCGCAAAGATAGGGACAGCTTTCGATGCTGAAAACCACGAATCAACTTTGGCATATTTATTTGGAAAATACGTTGGACGGATCGTCGACTATATACTGGTCTTCTTCTTATTCGGAATTTCTGTCACAATGATTGCAGGGGCAGGTTCTGCATTCCATGAAAGTTATGGCATCCCTACATGGTTAGGTTCACTGATTATGGTAATTGCTATTTATATTACATTACTTATGGACTTCAATAAGATTGTCCGCGCACTTGGTGTGGTAACACCTTTCTTAATCATCTTAGTGATTGTGATTGCAGGTGTTTACCTATTTAAAGGTCAAGTGCCATTTAATCAAATTAATGCAGAAATGCCTAAGACAAGTCCGCTTTGGGGCATTATCATGGGAACAGTTTACGGCGGTTTAGCGTTTGCGGTAGGATTTAGTACAATCGTCGCTATCGGCGGTGACGCAAGTCGTAGAAGAGTATCAGGTGCCGGTGCAATGTTCGGCGGTATCATTTATACGATTCTGTTAGCATTGATTACATTTGCATTGCAAACTGAATTCCCAGCAATCAAAGAAGCGGCTATTCCAACATTGACATTAGCGAATGGTATTCACCCAATCGTAACAATTGTATTGTCAATTGTGATGTTAGCCGTAATGTACAACACAATTTTGGGTCTGCTTTATTCATTCGCAGCAAGATTCACAACACCTTATAGCAAAAAATATCACATTTTAATCGTGATTATGATGCTTGTCGCTTACGGATTAAGTTTCGTAGGTTTCTCAAGTCTGATCAACTTCTTATACCCAACAATGGGTGTTATCGGACTTGCGATTGTTATTGGCGTGTTAGTGAAATATTTCAAACGTAAAAAAGAGAATGAACAACATATCGCATAAATTGCCCAATGTGTGACATTTACTAGATATAGCAGAAAACTTATGAATAATGAAGGTCAACTTACTGCTTGTAAGCAGTAATGATGAAAACAATAGGTATAGCGCAGCTGATTTTGCTGCGCTATTTTTCTTGATTTCACCCTTTGAGATGACTTTAAATATAAAGTACAATAAATACAAACTGGAAATTATCTTGCCGATAGAATAAAGAGAGGACTTGGTAATCAAATGAACAGTCGAAGAAAAAAATGGCTGGCAATCGGTGCGATTATCTTCGTGTTATTAGGCGTCGCTGTCGGTGTTGGTATAAAACTTTATATGGACTATCAACATAAACAAAATATGAAACCTAAAGTCGCGATTAACAATAATAATGTAAAGGTCTTTAATAATATTACATATAGTAAAGCATTCCCGAAGAGTCAGCTTGATATCATCACACCAGCAGAATTAGATAAAGATGTGAAATTACCAGTGATTTTTTGGATGCATGGCGGCGGCTTTATTGCGGGTGATAAACAATATAAAAATCCATTGTTGGCAAAAATCGCAGAACAAGGCTATATTGTAGTGAATATTAACTATGCTTTAGCACCACAGTACAAATATCCGACCCCTTTAATTCAAATGGATCAAGCTGTAAAATTCATTAAAAAGAATCCGCATGAATTGCCGATTGATTTTACGCAAGTGGTGTTCGGCGGCGACTCAGCAGGTGCACAGTTATCCAGTCAATTTACTGCGATTCAAACAGATGAACAGTTAAGAAAAGATATGCACTTTAAACAACGTTTCAAACCGAAAAATATTCGTGCAGCTATCTTTTTCGGTGGTTTCTATAACATGAATACAGTTAGAGAAACAGAGTTCCCACGTATTCAACTCTTTATGAGAAGTTATACTGGTACAGAAGAGTGGGAAAGTGAATTCAGAGATTTATCTGAAATGTCGACAGTGGAACATGTCACAAAAGATTATCCACCGACTTTCTTATCTGTTGGGGATGCAGATCCATTCTTCAGTCAAAATCAAGAATTTGCACGGGTTTTAGAAGAAGACGGTACATCAGTCGATACATTCTTTTTTGATGGGTCACACCATTTAAGACATCAGTATCAATTCCATTTAAACTTACCAGAATCAAAAGAAAATCTAGTCTCTGTACAACGTTTCTTAAGTAGAAATACAAGCTCAACAACGATTAAAAATCCAGATGAGCAATTTGAACCGATTCAATTAAATCCTTATAAGGATTAGTATGTTAACAACAGATCATATTTTAAAAGAAGTATCACAAAGTAATTGACTTTGTAGATACTTCTTTTTGTTATAAGATAATAAGTGGGTTATATGTAAAATAGAAAATGAAAGTAATAAAAAACCTGATATGTTTGTGACATATCAGGAGAAATATTAGTGCAATAGTTTAGCCATAACGTATTCACTATAGTATTTATTATCTATTTTGAGTTTATCGCGCATTTCGCCTTCAATTTGATAGCCTGCTGATTTGAATAAGTCTACAGCATGCTCATTTTGAGGGACAACTAATGCTTCTAAACGACGAATATCGTGATTGTATGCCCATGCATCCACTGCATTTAATAATGATTGTCCAACACCTTTGCTGCGGTATTGTGCGCGAATGCCAAGACGCACGCGTGTTTCGTGGCGTGTACGTTCATATTCGCGAGATGTGACAATCGCAAAACCAATCAACTTACCGTCGATTTCTGCAAGATAAATAGTATTCGATGGAGAAGTGATAAAATGTTCAAGCTGCTGTAATGCGCTTGAAAGAGATGGCACATATTCGCCAGGGCTATACAGCATATAGCTAGATTCATCATAGATATCTTTTAATAAAGCAATATATGCATCTGCATCATTGATACTTATTTCTCTAATCGTATGTTCCATAGACACCCTCCATAATATAAGGTAGTATTACACTGAGTATAGCGTAAATGACGATTGTCTGCATCGTTTTTAGTTTCATTTTACTTTAAAATGATAGAACGCAATGATTGTTAGAGAATCGCACAAAGATAAGTGTAAAATAAAAGTTGTGAAATGTAAATGAAACAGTTTTGAAATAATTTCGAAATAAAAACAATAGGTGATAACATGAAAATTTTATTGGTAGAAGATGACAAGTCCTTATTTGAACAATTAAAAAAAGAACTAGAACATTGGGATTTGCAAGTGTCTGGTATTGATGATTTTAATCAAGTTATGGAAGCATTTGAACAGGAACAACCAGAAATTATTATCATGGATGTAGAGTTGCCGAAATATGACGGGTTTTATTGGTGTCGTGAAATACGTAATCAATCGAATGTACCTATCTTATTTTTATCAGCGAGAGATAATCCAATGGATCAAGTTATGAGTATGGAACTAGGGGCAGATGATTTTATGCAGAAGCCTTTCTATACTAATGTCTTAATCGCGAAGCTTAAAGCCATATATCGCCGTGTATATCAATTCAATCTAGAGGAGCAACGTATGTTGTCATGGGGCGATGTCCAAGTGGACCTTGGTAAAGGCTTATTAGAGAGAGGAAATGAAACCGCACATCTTTCTAAAACTGAAATGCTTATTCTAGAGATTTTATTAAAACATCGTAATCAAATTGTCAGTCGTGATGAGATCATTACGGCTTTATGGGATGATGAAGCATTTGTGAGTGATAATACGTTGACGGTTAATATCAATCGACTACGTAAAAAGTTAGCAGACTTTGGATTAACTAATGCGATTGAAACACGGGTCGGCAAAGGATATTTAGCACATGACAATATTTAAACGTATCTCAAATTATTTAGTCTCTCGTTTGAATTGGTTGGCGTTGATTGTTGGCTTTCAAATCTTTTTAGTGATTTTAGCTGTACTAGATCAAAATTTATCTGTTGAATCTATGCTTTATGTCATTTTATGTAATGTTATCTTCACATTGGTGTTCCTCATTTTTTCTTACAACTATGAAACTTCGTTCAAAAAAAAATTGTCTGAAATGAAAGAAGTTGAGGAGTTGAAGCATAAAGAAGCGGCCAATACTCCGATGGAAGAAGAAGTCTTACAATATTTATATCTGATGATTCAAAGACAAAAACAAATTGTATCTAGGCAATCTGTGCAATTAAAAGAAAATGAACAAAGCCTAACGGAATTTGTGCATGAAATTAAAACACCTTTAACCGCATTGAAATTAATCATTGATCAAGAAGAAGATATGACTCGTCGACAAGCTTTATTATTTGAATGGTCACGCATGAATGAAATGTTAGACCAACAATTGTATTTATCACGATTAAGCCAAAAGCACCAAGATTTATATTTTGAAGTCGTTTCATTAAAACGTATGGTGATTGAAGAAATTCAGTTAACACGTAATATTTGTAGACAGCGCGGTATTGGGTTCGATATAGACTTTAATGAAGAAGATAAGGTCTTTACAGATATGAAATGGTGCAAGATGATGATTCGCCAAGTCCTTTCAAATGCGGTGAAATACAGTCAAGCGGGTACAGAGATACAAATCATCACTAAAGAAGTCGAAGGACATATTGTGCTTGAAATCAAAGATACAGGACGCGGAATTGCTTCTCAAGATATGCCGCGTATATTTGAACGTGGTTTTACGTCAACACAATACCGCCACGAGACAACTTCTTCAGGTTTAGGTTTATATTTAGTGGATCAAATCAAACAGCCATTACATATACAAGTATCGGTTGATTCTATTGCAGAAGAAGGGACAACAGTCTCTTTTATCTTCCCTAAACAGAACGAAATGTTAGAACGTATGTCTGAAGTGACAAAATCGTCACTTTAAATATGCGTTTTGTAATATCAAATCAACGACCATAAAATCACTTATGCGTACACTATAAATACAAGAGTTAAGAAAAAAGGAGCGCAAAAAATGGAAATTCTAACAGTATCCAATTTAACAAAAGTATTTGGAAATAAGCATGTGGCGCATGAAGTGCTGAAAGGCATCTCGTTTAAAGTTGAAAAAGGTGAATTCATTTCAATTATGGGACCGTCTGGTTCTGGTAAAACGACATTATTGAATATGTTAAGCTCCATTGATTATATAACACAAGGTTCAGTGGAACTTAACGGACATCAATTGCAGAAATTAAGTAACAAAGCACTGTCAGAAGTGCGTAAAAAAGAAATTGGCTTTATTTTCCAAGATTATAATTTATTAGACACGTTGACAGTTAAGGAAAATATTATGTTGCCGTTATCTATTCAAAAGTTATCCAAAAAAGAAGTGGATGCACGATTTGATGAAGTGACAGAAACATTAGGTATCAGAGATTTAGCAAATAAATATCCATCTGAAGTTTCAGGTGGTCAGAAACAAAGAGTTTCTGCAGCCCGTGCATTTATCACACGTCCAGCAATTATCTTCGCAGATGAACCAACAGGGGCGTTAGATTCTAAAAGTGCACAAGATTTATTAAGACGTTTGAAAAATATGAATGAACGCTTTGATACGACTATTTTAATGGTGACACATGATCCGGCAGCAGCCAGTTATTCAAACCGTGTCATCATGTTGAAAGATGGTCAAATACATTCTGAGCTATACCAAGGTGAACGTTCTAAACAAGCGTTCTATAAGGAAATCATTCAAGCACAAAGCGTCTTGGGCGGTGTGTCTTATGACGTTTAGACATATTGTATTAAAGAACTTAAGACAAAACATCAGACATTATGGTTTATATCTTTTTTCTCTCATAATGAGTATTTCCTTGTACTTTAGCTTTGTGACATTAAAATATACAGAAACAATCAATAATAGTGAATCTTCGAAATTAATTCAAAAAGGCGCGAGTTTAGGTAGTGTTGTACTGTTCATTATCATTATAATCTTTTTAATGTATGTGAATCAGCTCTTCATTAAACAAAGAGATAAAGAACTTGGACTCTATCAATTAATCGGATTAACGAAAGCAAATGTAGTTCGTATGTCGATGTTAGAGCAATTTGCGATATTTGTTGTCACAGGTTTTGTCGGCATAGTTGTCGGCTTAGTAGGGTCTAGAATTTTATTATTGATTGTGACGAAATTAATGCAAATGAATGAAACGGTACATCTGCATTTCAGCTTAAAAGCAGTAGGCGCAACGGCATTGATGTTAGTAATTGCGTACATCTTAGTTATTGTTCAAAACGCATTCTTTATCAAACGACGTTCCATTTTAGGATTAATGCAAACTCGTCGTACGGCTGATGTGAAATCAAATAAAATTACAGTACTTGAAGCAATCAGTGGTATTGTAGGGCTTGCGATGATTATTTCAGGATATGTTATGGCGGTTGATACAAAGCTTTTAGCGAATATGGCTATTCCGTTTTTAATTTTACTCCTGACAATTGTCGGTGCTTATTTATTCTTTAGAAGTACGGTATCTTTATTATTCAAGACATTGAAGAAAAGAAAAAAAGGCCAAGTTTCAATTAATGATGTCATTTTCACGTCATCTATTATGCATCGTATGAAAAAGAATGCCTTATCTTTAACTATTATTGCGGTCATTTCTGCGATTACAGTAACTGTACTTTGTTTTAGTGCTATACAAATGAAGATGGAAAAAGTGCAACTCAATATGTTTTCGCCATATGATGTGACATTACAATCGAAACATGATGTGGATTTATATGAAAAAGCATTAAAAAAACATCATATCGATTATGACTTAAATTATAAAGAGCTGTTGATGGTACAGTCTCAGAAGAATAATTTATTTAAGAAAAATGTCGGATACGAGATAGGTATTCGCGTCACAAGTGAAAAATATGTCGACAATGCAGGACTCTCTGATCATACCGCAAAACTTTCACATCCTTTTGGAACAGGTATGCTCTTAAAACCGATTACTAACGATTCATATGTAGCATTTCAAGATAAACAAGGACAACAACTCTTCCGTGTGAAAGTACAAGACACTGAACTTGATACACGTTTCAGCTTGCTTACGTTACGTGGCGGTGTGTTGGTAATCGTCAATGATGAAGACTATCGTTTATTGAAAGAGAAAGGGGAAATAGATAAAGATGACCTTTCTACGCAATATGGCTTTACTATTACAGATAAATCTCAAATGAAAGAAGCTTCGAAAGCATTGGATGAAGTTGATCCAGGTTATGAGACAAAAGAAGAAATAGCTAAGGATAATAGAGAAAATAATGGTATGTTCTTATTCATATCATCATTCTTAGGTATTGCTTTCTTAATTGCGGCAGGTTGTATTATCTACATTAAACAAATGGATGAAACAACAGATGAAATCGGTAACTTTAAAATATTGAGAAAGCTAGGTTATACACAAAATGACATGCGTCACGGTTTAAAACTTAAAATCATGTTCAACTTTGGTTTGCCATTGATAGTAGGTTTGGCACATGCATACTTTGCATCATGGGCATTCTTGAATTTGATGGGGTCTGATGATCATTCTCCAGTCTTTATCGTAATGGGAGTTTATACATTGATTTATGCATCATTTGCGATTATTGCTTATATACACACAAAACGTACTATAAAACAGTCAATATAGTATAGAATAGTAAACTTACTTCGAAAACTTGAAATAATGAGTTTTCGGAGTATTTTTTTGGATTGGAATGTGTAAGAATGGTGAAGTTAGGTAAAATTTTTAGAGAGGAAGTATTTACTTTTCGCTTAGGATTGTGGAAATTTTGAAAACTTAGCGAAGTAATCGGACATTACAATTATGTTCAATTGTTAAGATTTTGTAAATAGAATTGTAGTGTTGTAAATTTTGTGCTATTTTCTTTTTAGGAAGGTAAAATTTATTTGAAGCTAGTGTGAAGATGGTATACATATTAGTTTCAAAAGTATCACACGATTACTTTTTACAATTATATACTTTTGAGTTCAAATTTATGAAATGTGATTGGGAAGCAATCGCTGAAAATGGAGGATTTTCAATGTTTAACAAGAAAAAGGATAAGTTCATGGTTAAATTGGAGGAAATGGTATTCAATTTAGATCGCGCAGCAATTGAGTTCGGGAAAATGGACTTTAACACACACCTAGATTTAAAAGCTTATTCTGATAATATCAAAACGTATGAGTCACACGGTGACGAATTAATGCACCAAGTAATCTCAGACTTGAACCAAACGTTCATTACCCCAATCGAGCGTGAGGATATTTTATCTTTATGTAACGCTATTGATGATGTTTTAGACGCAATGGAAGAAACATCAGCAATGTTCGAAATGTATTCAATCGAGTATTCAGATGAATACATGGCTGAATTTGTAGATAATATTCAAAAAGCAGTAGCTGAAATGAAATTAGCTATCGGCTTATTAGTAGAAAAGAAACTTTCTCACATGCGTATTCATTCAATTAATATTAAAGAGTTTGAAACAAATTGTGACGGTATTTTAAGACAATCAATTAAACATATCTTCAATAGTGAAACAGATCCAATCACATTGATTAAAATTAAAGACATATATGAAAGCTTAGAAAACATTGCAGATAAATGCCAAGCAGTCGCAAATAATTTCGAAACAATTATCATGAAAAATAGCTAAGGAGTAATATAAAATGGATTATATTATAATTATCACTGTAGCTATCGTTATTTTTTCATTGGTGTTCGACTTTATTAATGGTTTCCACGATACAGCGAATGCGGTAGCTACTGCAGTGTCGACAAGAGCACTGACACCAAAACGCGCAATCTTTTTAGCAGCGATTATGAATTTTATCGGTGCATTAACATTTACAGGTGTAGCAGGGACAATTACGAAAGACATTGTGGATCCATTTAAATTGCAAAATGGATTAGTCGTGGTATTAGCGGCTATTTTCGCAGCGATATTCTGGAACTTGTTAACATGGTACTTCGGTATTCCAAGTTCTTCATCACATGCCTTAATCGGTTCGATTGCAGGTGCAGCGGTTGCATCTCAAGGTTCATTTTCAGTGTTGCATTTCCAAGGCTTCACTAAAATTATTATTGTGTTGATTGTATCGCCATTGATTGCCTTTTGTGTAGGTTTCATTATGTATAGTATTGTTAAAGTCGTATTTAAAAATGCGAATTTAACAAAAGCTAACCGCAACTTTAGAATATTCCAGATTTTCACAGCATCATTACAATCATTCTCACATGGTACAAACGATGCGCAAAAATCAATGGGTATCATTACACTAGCTTTAATTGTTGCGAACTTACAAGATGGTAACAATGTTGAACCGCAATTATGGGTTAAAGTAGCCTGTGCTGCCGCTATGGGTCTAGGTACAGCAGTAGGTGGTTGGAAAATCATCAAAACTGTCGGCGGTAACATTATGAAGATTCGCCCAGCTAACGGGGCTGCTGCAGATTTATCTTCAGCATTAACAATTTTCGTCGCATCTTCATTACATTTCCCATTATCAACAACACACGTTGTATCTTCATCTATCCTTGGTGTAGGGGCATCTAACCGCATCAAAGGCGTTAAATGGAATACAGCGCAACGTATGATTGTGACTTGGGTAATTACATTACCAATTTCAGCATTCGTCGCAGCAATGATTTACTGGATTATGAATATTTTCTTATAATCATTCTCAATCATTGAGATATAAACATAGAGAACATTAAATAGAAAGCGGATCATTTTCTGATTTTGAAAATGATCCGCTTTTTTGCGATAAATCGGGCTTAGAACTATATAAAAGCTATTGAGGAGCTCAGTTTGATTAGCATGTTACATCATCTATTGGTTTTCAAATATAAGTCAAAATAAAAAGACGATGCGTCATCGTCTTTTTAGATTATTAATAAATGTAGTTATAGCTAGAAGCCATTGAAGCAGGAATTGTACGGTAGTCGACAATGCCTGGAGGTGTATTGTAGTTCATTTCAGAAATTAAAATACTGCCATCACCATTCACTTGTTCTACATATGCAACATGACCGATTGGTCCTTCATAGTTCTGCATAATTGAACCAGCTGCAGGTGTGTTGTTTACTGTGTAACCGTCAGCTTGTGCATTGTTTGCCCAATGATCTGCGTTCCACCAGTATGTACTGATTGGTTGGCCTGTTTCAGCACGACGATTGAATACATGCCAAGTACATTGCCCCCAGTCATATAAGTTAGCATGATTAAATGTCGGTGATTGGTTCGATGCAGGTGTAGCTGTAGGTGTAGGTGTACCGCCTGAACCACCAGCTGCGCCAGAAATTTTTAATTGTTGGCCAGGGTGAATTAAATAACCATTCAAGCCGTTAGCTGACATGATTGCCTCAGCAGATGTACCGTATTGATTAGCAATGATATTTAATGATTCACCAGCTTGCACTGTATGAGTGCCACCAGAAATGTTAACAGTCGCCCCTGTATTTGAACTTTGACTGCTGCCATTTACTGTAATGACTTGGCCAGGGAATACCATATTATTCGATAAATTGTTATCTTGTTTAATGCTTTCGATAGAAGTGCCGTATTCTTGTGCAATAGACCAAAGTGATTCACCGGCTTGTACTGTATGCTGTGTCGATGCATCAGCATCTTGTTGAGTAAGCGCTAAGGCTACACCTGTTGCAACTGAAAATGTAACTGCTAACTTTTTCAAATGAGATTCCTCCTCTAATAAGTTTGGTTCAGTAATTATACATTCGTTTTATATTTACTATGTAATACGAATATCAATCATTATTTCTATACTTCCACATCTTATCAAAAATATGCGGTGATTTGTCGGTTGTTACGTGCTTGTAATAATTTTTAATAAAACCTGAATTGTCTAAAATTCAGAAAACACTAGACAATATAGGGTTTATTGAAGGAAAATTTGGATTTTGACAATACTAATGTAATGTTTGTAATGAAAAATGACAATACACTAAAGCGCTTTGAAGGTTTATAGTTGCTAAATCAGAAAGTGGAAATCAGAATACACTCTATGAAATAATAATTAACAAATAGTTTCAATGAAGGAGTTGAACAACTTGGTAAACGCAACACATACTACCTCTAAATCGAGTGCTTATGCGAAGGTTTGGCTTTACTTTATGTACTTTTGGATTATTTTTGGTATTGGTACATATTTTGGCCAGTATCTGCCTGATGCTTGGAGAAGACCACTCTCTATCGGTTTGACGGTATTAATTTTGATTTCGTTATTTGTGAATCGATCACGTAAATTCGGCTTTTTAATATCTAATATATATGCTGTAGCAATTGGGTTATTAGCTTATGCTGCATTTACGACATACATGCAGAATTTAGGTACAGAGTTATTTTATAAAAACGTAGCACTTGCAGTAGGTGCCTTTATTGCGTTTGGTGTCATTGGATACTTTTTCGTGCAGAATGCATCAAGTATCGGCAAATATCTATTTGTAGTATTAATCGCGTTAATTGTGGCCACTTTAATTGGTTTCTTTGTGCAAAACCCGATTTTTTATACTGTAATCAATGTTGTAGCAGTTGGCTTATTCTTGCTGTATACATTGTATGACTTTAACAGATTGAAACGAGGACAATTTGCACCAAGTGAAATGGGCTTTAATTTATTTGTGAACTTATTGAATATTATTATTAATATCTTAAGTTTAGCTAATCGTTTTAGAGATTAATATCATCAAGAATAGGACTGGAACAAAGAAAAACAATGTTCCAGTCCTTCATTATATTATACAATCTAGTTATCATTGATAAGAATAGTACGATATAATCATACGTTACGTAATTTGAAACAACATAAAAATACTATTAAATTTTAAAATTTGTGTCTAATTGCGTTGTGTGCTAAATTTGTAGAGTATAGTCCTAGAGAAATTACAGGAAGGAATAAAATAAAGAGAGATGTATCATTACGACTTAAAACAGCTTATTTTATTAAAGGTTATATAAATGAGAAGTAGTATTATCGATTTATACGCAGCTGAAAATTTGCCAGCCAATCGTTGTTATGATGGAGTGTTATTACTTTGGCCAGTAAACGATACAGCAGAAATCCAAAGGTCCGCTCAAGTTGAAACAGTAAATAACACGGTTTGTCTCATCAACCATAATGAAGTTTTTCAAGTTTCGAAAAACAAAAAGATGATGATGGTTTATGTTGCGAGTGATTGGTTCCTTGAGAAGGATTTCGCTTTTTTTAATTATTGCTTTAATATTCAAATGGTTCAGTCGAACAGTAAAATTGAAAAAGCAATGTTGATCTTATTGGAAAAGTATCTTGAAGAAACCTTAACAGAAGAACTGATTAAAAAATGTATTAGTGAGATATGCGACATTTTAATTGAAGAGGCGAGTGTTGAAATCAAACATACGTCACACCAGTTAATTGCATCGCTAGATTATAGAGAAAAGAAAATCGTAGATTATATCAACGAACATATTGGAGAGAAACTGACTTTAGAGACAGTAGCTAAAGAAGTTTATATTTCTCCGACAACACTCTCTTCTTCCTTTTATAAAATATTTAATATGGGTTTCAGAAATTATATTGAAACATTACGAATTGGACTTTCTATAGAAATGTTAGTAACGACTGACCGAAAAATTTTGGATATCTCTGAAGAAGTAGGTTTCAGTAATTTCAGTGGTTATTATCGGAAATTTAAACGTCATTTAGATACCACGCCTAATGACTACAGACATAAATCTAAGCTGAGTAAAGACCTTTGTTATTTAGTAAAGGATCAAGATTCTGAAGTCAGTGAACAAGGTAAAAAAGTATATTTAAAGAAAATCAAAGACATACTGAAGAACTGGACAGAAGATAAAGAGAACATTATTTATGTAGATAATAATAATCCTATCTATTCTCCTACACGTCCGTTTGTGATGACGATTCAAATTCGCACGCTTGAAGAATTGAAGGAAGTGATGGTTTATCACAGGCATCAAGAAATCTTTGATTTCGATGATGAAGTGATGTTCTTAATCCATCCAAGTATACCAACGATTCATCAACATTTTAGCACGAGTGAACTAGTTGCTATGCTTGATACTATCTATCAAAGCAATGCGAGGGTAGCTTTTGAACTTGAATCAAAAGAAGATATTGATTATGTGAAACATGAATTATTACAGTCACGTGCATTTACAGATCATCAAGCCTATGCAGATCTTAAAAAGGATACATCTAAGATTTCGATAACATTTAGTTTGCAGAATCAATCGTTGAAAGACATCTATATACAAAAAATGAGAATTAAAGAAATTGGGTTTAATGTTAATTTCAACCTAGATGTCACTAAATTGTTTAATGATCCTGAAAAATTTAAAGCATTAGAACTCCCAATTAAACGAGTGAATTTTGATTATTTCTTTATTGATAATGAAAAGTTGAAACATCCTTATTTGGAAAAATCTTATAAAAAAATGCCGATGAAACAACTAGTCAATTTGAATGCGCTGCAGTCAGTTATGAAACAAGTTCATTTAGAAGAACGTAAATATATACTGCTTAATGTTCCGAATAGGAAATTATTGAATGAAGATATGAGTCTCTTAGATAGCACACCATTAATGATGTATATGTTTATGCGCTTTTATAGTATTTTATCTGGAATCGGCGTGGATTTATATCAACGTACTGATACGAATATCGCATTTCTTTTTGATACAAATGGTTTCAAGACCACACTGTATTTTTTATATAGACAACTGTCTGGATTTGAGACGTTTTATTTCTATGAAGATGATGCTTGTCTCATGACACGTGGGGATGAACATTACAGTATTATCGTCTATGACTGGCGTATTATTGAAAATGAAATACATGAAGGTAATCAAAGTTGTCATCGTTTCTATATCGGTTTTAAAGATAAAAGTTTAAGAGACAATTATTTGGTAACACGTGAAGTAACAGATTATAAACACGGTAATATCAAGGAGATTATTTCACCCAATATCATGCCTACATTTAAATGGCCAAAAGATTTAAAACGTAAGATAAAAAACGCCAATAATCCAAAGTTTGATGTATTTGAACACAACTTTAACAATGGCACATTGAGTGTTGATGTTGAATATAATTCATTGCAATTGATTTCTTTATATAAAACAACGAAATAGATTGAAGTTTATAAAAGGTAATTGTATTTTATACAATTCAATTTGTCGTACTTAGGAAAATTGCAAAGACAATGTGGGGAAACACTAAAGACTTTTAGAGTTTTAATATTCATACTTAATGTATTATATCGATATAAAATCTGGAGGCGTATACTTTGAAAAAAAGTAACTTAGAGAAATTGCTCAATGAATACAAAAAATTTATGGATTTGACACGTTTCATTGAAGAAACATATAAAATCAACATGAATGACTTTGTAATACTTAATTGTGTTCATGAGAATTGCACCGAAGAAAAGATGTTAATGCAGCCCTTTTTAAAGATTGCAACAGATTCATTTGAAATTAGCCGAACTAAAGTTTTGGCATCCATTCGTAAACTAGTCAATCAAGACCGTGTCAGCAAAGTCCGTTCTGAGTCTGACGAACGTAAGGTTTATATTTATATGGATGATAAAAACATAGAAAAACTTGATCAAATGCTTAAAGACATTGATAAGTTTTTAGGTTGATAATACATCTGAACACCCCATACTAGAGAGATATAATATTGTGGATGAACAGCCCGGTTTTTGGGCTGTTTTTTTATGAGGATTCAAAGTAATTATGCACAAAAGGGGAACTTGGTTTTCAATAACTATATATTAAGCGTGAAATCATGTATAATAGTTGATGTTAAAAATTGAGAGCGAAAGCGAGATGGAAGTATGGGACGTAAATGGAATAACATCAAAGAGAAAAAAGCCCAAAAAGATAAAAATACAAGTCGTATTTATGCGAAATTCGGTAAAGAAATTTATGTAGCTGCGAAATCTGGTGAACCTGATCCAGAATCGAACCAAGCATTACGTTTAGTGCTTGAACGTGCAAAAACGTATAATGTACCGAAAAACATCATCGACCGAGCGATTGACAAAGCAAAAGGTAATGATGATGAAAACTACGATGAATTACGTTATGAAGGGTTTGGTCCTAGCGGTTCAATGCTGATTGTTGATGCATTGACTAATAATGTTAACCGTACTGCATCAGATGTACGTGCTGCTTTCGGTAAAAATGGCGGTAACATGGGTGTATCAGGTTCAGTATCATATATGTTCACACATACAGGTACTTTCGCATTTGAAGGCAAATCTGCAGATGAAATCTTAGAAGTTTTAATGGAAAAAGATTTAGATGTGCGAGATGTTGTCGAAGACGGTGATTTAACTATCGTTTATGCTGAACCAGATCAATTTGCACAAGTACAAGAAGCTTTAAAAGAAAGCGGCGTTGAAGAATTCGAAGTTGCTGAATTTGAAATGTTACCTCAAAATGACATCCAATTATCAGATGAAGATAAAGCAACTTTAGAAGGCTTAATCGATGCGTTAGAAGATTTAGAAGATGTTCAAAACGTTTATCATAACGTGGACTTGGATTAAGTAATGGAACATTCTGTATCGGAATGGGTGCGCCAATTAGATTTATTACCGCATCCAGAAGGCGGCTATTATAAAGAAATTATTAAAGCTGAACGCCAAGAAGAAGGACAAGCACGTCCAGCTTATACGAGTATTTACTTTTTATTAACAGATGATAATATCTCACATTTTCATCGTATAGATGCAGATGAAATTTGGTATTATCACTATGGTAATACTTTAACAGTGCATATGATTTATCCTAATGGTCAATATGAAGCGGTAGACCTTGGACCCGATATAACAGAGGGTGAAGTGCTACAATACGTTGTGCCTGCAGGTACAATTTTTGTATCTTCGATTAAAGATGAAAAAGGCTATGCGCTGGTTGGATGTATGTGCCAACCAGGTTTCATGTTTGAGCATTTTGAAATGTTTGATCAAGCGGAACTTAAAAAAGCGTATCCTCATTTGATTGAAGTGATTGAACACTATGCACTAGAAACTATTGATTGATTTTAAAATTGAATCTATGTTTTACCAGGCACTTGCTTTAGATTTTGGGAACGAGCCCAAGCTAAAACAAGTGCTTTTTTTGTATCTCGAAATATTTTAACTATAGCAGAAATTTATATTAGGGTAACACCTAGAATTTAATACGTCTTACGAATCAGCTATTTAATCTATTCGCATTGATGAAGTTTAAATGTTTAAAGCGAATATTGGAGAGGATTTTATTGGTAAATAGTTTTTATCTTACAGGCTAATTCTCAATCTATTAAAATAAAATAAAAATACGTTTTACCTAAAAAGTATAAATGAATATAAAAATGATTTGTTTGCAAATTAGAGTTGAGGGTAAAAAGAATAATACCAATTAAAGAGAGAGGGGTGTTATCGTGAGCAGGTATAAAAAGGGCGTAAATATTAAAAAGAAGAAAAACAAGGGCAATAAAAACATTCATGTCGCTGATGCTATTGTAGGCGGTGTGTTCGGCGCAACTTTCGGCTGGTTCTATAGACGAGAAGGCACTCAAAATATGATTCACCGTGTAAAAGAATCAGAGTTATTCCAAAATATTGCTTCAGATGTTTATGAAATTACTGAAGAAAATATTAAAGCCTACATCGCGATGAATATTGAAAATAAAACCCGCGATTTTTTTCAAAAGCCAGATGAAGAGGACGAAGACGAAGAATATTATGAAGATGATGAAGAATTTGAAGAAGCATACGTAGAAGATGAAGACGAAGAAGAGTTAGATGAAGAAGAATATTATGAAGCGTTATTAGAAGAAAATGAACAGCTTAAAGAAGCTATCAGTCGTTTAGAAGATCGCTTTGAAGAGTTACTGTAAAAACATTAAGAAAGTAGAGGGAAAAACAGTATGAGTAAACAAATTAAAAACCAGACAGAAAAAACTAAAAAGTTACAACCTAAGAAGAAAAAATGGACATCTAGTCCCGTATACCGCACAGTGGCTGGGGGAGCAGTCGGTGCAGGTCTTGGTTATGTCTTAAAACCTAAGCAAGATAAAAAAGCACTTTATACTAAAAAGAATGCTTCAAATGCATCATTAAAAGATAAAGCTTCTGATTTAAAAGACTCTATCTTTGGTGATGATAAGAAGAAAAAAGGCAAAAAAGGTAAGAAAAATGCTGGGTTATTCAGTAAAAATACTAAAGGTAAAAAACGTAAAAAGAAACCAAATAAGAAACAGTTTCAGTTATTGAAATCCGAAAATGAAACACTGCAACAACGTTTACAATTTTTAGAAGATAAATTAGATCAATATACAACATCAAAAAAACGTAAGAAATCTCTTTTCCGTAAAAAATAAACTTTGATTAAACGTTCAATCGAAAAGGTGCACAGTTAAAAAAACTGGCACCTTTTTTTAACTAGTAATACAAGCACTTTCAAAACCTCAAGATGTTAAACGTCAATACAATGATTGTAATGTATATTAAGAGAATATTTCAAAAGTTGTAATTGTGTTTGAGTTTAAATTAAAAGTGGTAATGAAATTAACATGAAAGAAAATAGATTTTACAACTAAATCGAATATTCAAATAAAAACAATAAATAATTTAAATGTATTCAGACATCATTTGAATCAAACGATAAGAATATACAGAAAAACATCTTAGACATCTTTATTTATTTTATTTATTGATAAGTCAAAGGTGGTTTCTATCAAAAAAGAAAATATCAATTTAAAGGAGGTCTACAATGCCTAATAAAATGGTGAAAAAAGCTGCTGGTGCAGTGGCGAAAAAAGCAATTGAAAAGACTCCTGACGAAATTGAAGATAAAGCAAAAGATAAATTAAAAGATAAAGCACACGAGATGATGGAAGAGAAAATAACAGAAGGCGTTCAAGATAAAGCAGATCAAGCAGCAGGCAAATTACAACAAGTGAAAGAGAAAAACCAAGAAGTTGTGCCTGAAGTTGCAGATAAAGCAACAGACAAAATGCAAGGCGCCCTGTTAAAGACACGTGATAAATTAGGACAAGTCAAAGAAGCTGGGGAAGCATTCCAAGAAAAAATCAACAAAGATGAGTCCGGCAACAGCAAGAAAAAAATCAAAGGTGTTCAAGACATCAAAAGTGTTCAAAATATCAAAGGTATTTCTAACATTAAAAGCTACAACGACATTAAACATGCCTCAGACATTAAGGGAGTAGAAGATAATAAATCAACATTGATTGACAACTAAAAAAATTTAAAAGTTTAACGAATGAAAACAATATCAATTTGAGAGGGGATTGAACATTATGAGTTCAGTACAAAGAAGTGCAGATACGTCTAGTTTAGCAGAGGTAATTGACCGAATTTTAGATAAAGGTATCGTTATTGATGCTTACGTCAGAGTTTCAGTAGTAGGTATCGAAATCTTAACTATCGAAGCAAGAATCGTAATTGCCAGCGTAGATACTTGGTTAAGATATGCAGAAGCTGTAGGCTTACTGCGTGATGAAGTTGAAGAAGAAGGCTTACCAGGCCAACAACAAGAACAACTTTCAGGAGATACGAACCAACAGCAACAAATTTCTCAACAAAGTGAACCAGAAGAAGCAGAAACAAAAGAAGCAGACGACAAGAAAAAATCAAAATATAGTGTTTGATTTTTAAATTAAAAGGGAGGCGGCGACGGAATGTTGTCGTCATCTCTTACTATATAAGATTGATGGAGGATAATTATGACGATCAAAGAACTTATGAGTAAAATTAGAGAATTCTTCAATGAAAATGTAGCACCGCCTTTCAAAATTACTTCAATCGAAGAACGTGAAGGCGATGAATCAGGTTGGACTGCGACAGTTGAAGTGATTGAAGAGAAAGAATATATGAAACGTTACGCTAAAGATGAAATGCTTGGCACGTATAGCGTTGTATTAGATAAAGATGGCGAAGTCACTTCATTTAAACGTGAAGGTATTCGTTACAGAAGTAAAGTAGACGGTAGTTAATTAATAAACGCTTTAATTAAAGGACACTAATACTAGGTACTCAAAGGAGATAAGCTTATGGCACAAGAAGAAACAGGGATTTATATATTTTGTGGAACACAGACAGATCAAAATGACGATTTCGGAACTGTTGAAGTAGAAGGTGAAGATCGTGAGTTGTTCACAATCAGATATAAAGATGCAGCTATTGTTGCTGCAGAAGTTCCGATGAAGATTTATGCACCGAAGAAAGATAATTTAATGATGCACCAAAATGTTGTGGCGACTGTTATGAAAGAAAAAGATGCAGTGATTCCTATCAGTTTCGGTAACGTATTTAAGTCTAAAGACGATGTTAAAGCTTTACTTGAAAAATTGTACCCGCAATTTGAAACGTTATTCCCTGAAATCAAAGGAAAATTTGAATTAGGACTAAAAGTCATTGGCAAACAAGAGTGGTTAGAGTCAGTAGTGAATGACGACCCTAAATTACAGGAAATGGCAAAATCAGTACGCAGCAAATCCGAAGATGCAGGCTACTATGAACGTATTCAACTGGGTTCTGCGACACAAGATGTTTTCAAGCAATTATCTAATAAAATAGAAGCGGATATTTATGAACCGCTCGCAGAGTTGAGTACATCTGCTAAATCGAATGAACCTCAAAGCGAGAAAATGCTACTAAATGCAGCGTTTTTAGTTGATGAGAAAAATGATCAAGCCTTTGATGATTTAGTAAATAAACTCTATGAAAAATGGGAAGACAAAGTAGAGTTCAAGTACACAGGTCCATGGGCCGCTTACAACTTTGTGAATATCCGTCTTAATATCGAGGGATCATAAAATGATAGTATATGGCTCACTTAAGTTATTGAAAAAAATTGCAGAACAAGTCAAAGATGAAGCGGACAAAGAACTTTATGACCTTCCGACAATTGAAAAGAAATTAATTCAATTACAAATGCAAGAAGAACTAGGTGAGATACCAGAAGACGAATACAAGGAAAAAGAAGAACAATTATTAGCACGTTATGAAACGGCTAAACAAAAAGAAATTGATGAAGCAGAAGCAATGATACAACAAAAGGAAGATGAATAGCGAATGGAAAACTTGTTATATTTATATGCACTTGTTCCAGAAGCGGAACTAGAAAACCAAGACCTTCCTTCCCTAACTGGTTTTGATGGTGAAGGCAGCTTATATACAGTTCCTGTTGATGATAAAATCACAGCAATTGTATGTGATTTAGATGGGAATGAATATTCAGAAGAAGTAATCGAAGATAAAATCGATAATGATATGGAATGGCTACAGAAGAAAGCTGTTCATCATCATGAAACGATTGAAACACTTTATCAAAACTTTACTTTAGTTCCATTGAAGTTCTGTACGATTTACAAAACAAAAGACAGTTTGAAATCAACAATTCAAGGTTATAGCGAAAAAATTACTGCCACTTTCAATTTCCTAGAAGATAAAGAAGAATGGACAGTTAAAATTTATACAAACGATAAGAAACTTCGCAAAGAAGTCAGCAAAAATAACAAAGCTGTTGAAGAAAAACGTGAAGAAATCAAAGACTTGCCACGCGGCCGTCGTTTCTTTGCGGAAAAGAAAATTGACAGTATCGTTGATAAAGAGTTAGAAAATGAAAAAGACCGAGTCAGCGAAGACTTACATCAAAACCTCAAAGCATTAGCTGTTGATTTCTCAATTAAAAAGAATTGGGGCAGAGATGTAACAGGTTTAGAAGAAGAAATGGTATATAACAGTGTCTATCTTGTACCTAATGAAAAGGTAAATGATTTTCTTGAAGTCATTGATGACACTAAAAATGAATTACCAGAAGAAGGATGGCATATAGAAGTCGCTGGACCTTGGCCTGCCTACCATTTTTCTAGCTTTAACTAATATGGAGGTGGATAGAGATGCCGTCGACAAGAGAAACTATAGAAAACAAAGAAGTCGGTCTCATTGATATTTTAGATGTCATTCTCGATAAAGGTGTTGCGATCAGAGGAGATTTAATCATTTCGATTGCCAATATAGACTTAGTCTATTTAGACTTACGTGTTTTGATTTCTTCAGTAGAAACATTAGTACAGTCTTCTATGGGCAATCGTCGACATGATATTACTTCCGAAGCATTTGATGAACAAAGGAGGGAACTTCTAGATGCCACAGATGAATAATAATAGCTCACGTATCAACTTAGGCCAAGATAATGCAGAAGATGGATTAGCGCAATTAGTAATGACAGTAATTGAGTTATTGAGACAAATTGTAGAACGCCATGCCATCAGACGTGTAGAAGGCGGAACACTGACTGACGAACAAATCGAAGAGTTAGGTGTTGCCTTAATGGATTTAGAAGAAAAAATGGAAGAACTGAAAGACGTATTTGGACTAGACGATGAAGATTTAAACATCGACTTAGGTCCTTTAGGAAGACTTATGTAACAGTTCGTTATGAATTTGATTAAGGGAGTGAGAATAAGTTATGGCAAATGAACAACTGCCTCCTGCTTCAAACGGTTCTAGTAACTTAGTAGATGTATTAGAGAAAGTATTAGATAAAGGTGTCGTAATCGCCGGAGATATCAGAGTCGGCATCGCAGATGTCGAATTATTGACCATCAAAATTCGTTTAATCGTAGCTTCAGTTGATAAGGCTAAAGAAATGGGCTTAGATTGGTGGGAAACAGATCCGTATCTCACATCTAGAGCTACAGACATGAAAATTGCAGAACAACAAAATGCTGAAGCTGAAAACAAAGAACTACAAAAGAAAGTTGAAGCTTTAGAAAATAAACTCAACGAACAAAATGAAGCACCTTCAACAGAGAAGTCTACAGCTAAAAATGCTTCAACCAAAAAGGCATCCGATAAGCAATTAGATGGAGAGGATAAGGATGAGTAAAAAATCTAGAAAAAAACAAAAAAAGAATCAAAAGCGTGAAATCAACTTAACCAAAACCATAGCTGGTGGATTAGTAGGGGCTTCTTTCGGTTATCTTACGGCTCCTAAGAGCCGTAAGAAAATCGTAAAAGAATTAAGTAAAATTGTATTAAAAGGGACTGCCAAAGAATTTGGTCATACAACTAAGAAAAAAATAAGCAGCTTAACACCTTCCCCTAACAATCCTTTCAAAAAAAAAGCACCCGACGAAGAAAAATCACACGACATTCAAGAAGATGAAGACAAAGAAGAAAACACAACAGTATTAGTCCAAGGTGAAGATGATCGAGAAAATGAAGAAAATCAAAACGATCAAGACAACGATGAAAATGACACTGATGAATCTGAAACAGAGGAAGTAGAAGATACAGAAGACAACGAAGAAACTGAAGAAGATGATTCAGCAGACGAAGACAGCGATAAGCCTAAAGGCGAGAAGAAAAAGAAATTCTTCGATAGATTCAAATCGCATAAATCTGATGAAAAAGAGTCGGATGATGAAGAATCTGAGAATGATGAAGACACTGATGAATCAGAAGATAATTCTGAAGAAGAATCCGAAGAAGATAGCGACAAACCTGAAGGTAAGAAGAAGAAAAAGAACATCTTCAGCAAGTTAAAATCACGTAAATCAAAGAAAAATGAATCCGAAGAAGAACAAGCATCAGATGATGAAGACGAAGAAAAAGAAAAACAAGACAAAAAAGCAACTAAGAAAAATAAAGCAAAAACTAAAAAAGAAGATAATGATGTAGAAGATTCTGAAGAAGATGACACATCGAAAGATGAAGACACTGATGAATCAGAAGAAGAATCCGACGACGCAGCTGAAGAGTCCAAAGAAGACACTTCAAAAGACGAGGACGCATCAGAAGAAACAGAAGTAGATGAGAAATCATCAAAAACATCAGCTGAAAAAACTTCTGAAAAACCCGAATCAGAAGAAGAGCCTGAATCAGAATCGGATAATGCATCAGAAGCAGATGAATCTGATCAATCAGAAGATAAATCAGACGATGAGACTGAAGAGTCCGAAGACGAAGCTGAAGATTCTAAAGAAGACACTTCAAAAGAGGAGGAAGCATCAGAAGAATCTGAAGGGGATGAAAAAACTACAAAAGCATCAGCCGGAAAAACTTCTGAAAAACCAGAATCCGAAGAAGAGTCTGAACCAGAATCAGAAGATGACACTTCAGAAACAGGTGAACCTGAGGAATCAGAAGAAGAATCAGAGGGTGAGACTGAAGAGTCTAAAGACGAAGCTGAAGATTCTAAAGAAGATACTTCAAAAGACGAAGAAGCATCAGAAGAACCTGAAGCGGATGAGAAAACATCAAAAGCATCAGCTGAAAGAACTTCTGAAAAATCCGAGCCAGAAGAAGAGTCTGAATCAAAATCAGATGATGAGACATCAGAAACAGATGAATCTGATCAATCAGAAGAAGAATCAGACGATGAGGCTGAAGAGTCCAAAAATCAAGTTGAAGATTCTAAAGTTGATGACACTTCTGATGATAAAGATGAAGCTTCAGAGGAGAAAAATGAATCCGAAGAAGATAGTAATTCAGACGATGAGGAATCCGAGGACGAAGCTGAGGAAGATTCAACTAAATCAGATGAGTCTAAAAAAGCAGGTAATGTAAAGCTTGATTCTGAGGATTCAAAAGATGAAGAGTCTAATTCGAAAACAAAACAGCCTAAGAAATCTACATCAAAGAAAAAAGCTGATAATTCTAAACCAGATAATCAATCTGACGAAGATGATGAAAGCGAAAAAAATGATAGTAAAGAAAAGGCAACGGGGGAATCTAAAAACTCAAAGATGCCAACTGAACCTGAACAAACTAAAGATGAAGACAACGAGGAAGAGAAGGGTTCAAAAGAAAAAGGCACTCAATTCAACCAAGTTGCCAGAGCAAAACTCAAAGGCTTGAAAACATCAACGGCAAGCCTGTTCAAAAAGGATGATAGTGATGACGAACAATCAGAAGAAATTGAAGAAAATGAAAGACAAGAAACTAAAACAAATCAACAAGATGAAAAAGAACCTGAAGAAAAACTTCAAGAAGAACAAGAAGAAACCTCTTCTAGGCAAAAAGAAAAAACACAGACCACTAAGAAGCAAGAAGAAACGTCTGAAGAAAAAGCTGGAACGTGGATAGAAAGTCATGATGACACAGGTGACAGATAATTAAACGAGAGGAATGATATAATGAGTAACAAACAAACATCTAAAGATGATATTCTTGAATCATTTGTAAAAGCCGCAAACGAAGACGACTTTACTCTAGATATTTCGTTATTAGTCGACGGTGCCATTGTGACTGGTACATTGATTTCAGCGAAAGAATACTTTAAAACATTAAGCAAATCATTTAAAGGCGGCAATGCAACGTCTAAACAATTTAGCGAAGACTTAGATGAAGCTGGTGACTATGCCGCTGAAAGTGATAACGATGAAATCAATTATATTCACTTAAAAGATACAAGTATCTTTATCAGTGAGAATAAACCTACACCTTCAAGTGGTAAGTTGATTTGGAGAGGTAAATTAAGCGAAGTAAACAGTTTCTTTTTAGGGAAAATTAAAAGTAATTAAAACTTAATATAAGCACTGAATAAATAGTGTGATATAAAACAAGGGACCGTACTTATCAGCTGAAAGTACGGTCCTTTCTATTGTTGTAAGCTATTTCTGTTTTACTTACAGTACTCCATTGTTATGTGTACAACTTGTAAAAAGAGCTTTTAATTTGTGTAATACTTTTAATAATATCAAACATTGAGTGACATGTATGTGACAGTTTTATATAATAATGTCAAGGAGTTGGTGACAGTGAAAGTAAAATACATCGACAAACGTCACTGGCGTCGTCTGATTGAAAGAGATTATACTGAAGTTAAGGTGAATAATAATAAATTCAAAGGAATCATTGGCTTAATCACAATGAAGAAAGTAAAGGAACCTTTAAAAGTTTCTGTCGTCGGTAAAACCATGATAGTCGCAGATGATAACTATCAATGGCTTCAAATTGTACCGGATAAGAAACGTTACAGTATAACAGTGATGCTAGATGAAAAAGGCAACCCACTTGAATATTATTTCGATATCAATATTAAAAATATCACGCAAAAAGGTAAAGCGCGCACAGTAGATTTATGCTTAGATGTTATTGTATTGCCTAATGGAGAATATGAGTTGGTTGACGAGGATGATTTATTACGAGCATTAGAAACAAAACAAATTTCGAAGAAACAATATCACGAAGCATACATCATTGCACATCAGTTAATGATGAAGATTGATCATGATTTTCCAAGTATGCAAGAAAATATCATGTATTGCTATAATAAGATTAAACATAAGTATTTAAACGATAAACATACGACGCATCATCACCGAGGATAACAGTCAGGAGAACCCAGCACACAGTGTGAAAGAGTGTTTGTATGAAAGGTACCATGCTGTCGCTGTCATAAGACTGCCGCATGGTTTTTATTTCATAGTAGAAAAGGATTGAAGGAAGTAGGAGGATAAAACGTGAAGATTGAGGATTACCGTTTGTTAATCACGTTAGATGAAACACGTACATTGCGTAAAGCAGCTGAAATTCTTTATATTTCTCAACCTGCTGTAACACAACGATTAAAAGCCATAGAAAGTGCCTTCGGCGTTGATATTTTTATTCGTACTAAGAAGCAGTTGATCACTACAACTGAAGGTGCGATGGTTATTGAACATGCGCGCGACATGTTGAAGCGCGAGCGTTTATTTTTTGATAAGATGCAAGCACATATGGGCGAAGTAAATGGCACTATCTCTATAGGGTGCTCTTCTTTAATCGGCCAAACTTTATTACCCCAAATACTTAGTCACTATAACGATCAATACCCCAATGTTGAAATTCAAGTAAAAGTAGGTTCTACTGATCATATAAAAGCGCATCATCGTGATTATCACGTGATGATTATCCGTGGAAGCAAGATTTTGAATTTGAACAATCAGCATTTGTTTAATGATAAACATTATTTTATTTATCCTAAGGGTCAAAGAGATAAAGCACCAGAACTGCCGTTTATTGAGTTTCAAGCTGATCCGATTTATATTAACCAGATTAAAGAATGGTATGGTCGTAATTTAGGACGTGATTATCATGCGATGATATCCGTAGACCAAGTTGCGACTTGTAAAGAAATGTTAGTCGGCGGTGTAGGTGTAACTGTATTACCAGAAATTATGGTAAAAGATTTAGACACAGAACGCTTTGACTTTGAGCAAGTTGATATAGAAACACATCCGTTAGTGCGTTCAACCTATCTAAGTTACGATTCTAGTATGTTGCAATTGCCACAAGTGGAATCATTTGTAGAATTAGTCGTAAATGATATTGCGAAAGCTCCGCAGAATTAACTGATGTGTAAATAAGACATCCTAGCTAGGGTGTCTTTTTCTCTTGTGTGAAGATTTCTATATAGAAACGCCGCTTTTTGAAATTATATGCTGTTTTAATGGAAATCTTTGTACATCTATTCCAAAAGGTAAGAAAATTGATTAAACTAGAGATTATCTAAATAAGTTTTAAGAGAGGTTAGACTATGTTTGCAGCGTTACTGCACATTAAAAATTATAAATTATTCGTAGTTAATATGATGCTGGTCGGTATGGGGATTGCGATTACGATTCCTTATCTTGTTTTATTTGCGACAAATGAACTTGGTATGACAACTACTCAGTTCGGTGTCTTATTAGCACTAGCCGCAATCAGTCAGTTTACTGTTAATACCATTGTGGCACGTTTTTCTGACAGAGGGAATGTAAACCGTAAAGTCTTAATTATCGGTGCGCTGTTTATGGGCGCAATGAGTTTCGGTATTTACTTCTATGTTCATACAATCTGGCTGTATATTGCGTTATATGCTTTGTTCCAAGGTTTGTTCGCACCTGCAATGCCTCAACTTTATGCTTCAGCTCGTGAATCTATTAATGCATCCTCTTCACGCGGTCGTGCAAAATTTGCTAATACAGTATTACGTTCTATGTTCTCGTTCGGGTTCTTATTTGGTCCGTTAATCGGAGCTTTGTTAAATAAAAGTATGGGCTATGCCGGTTTGTTCGGCGGTACAGTAGTTATTTTATTATTTACACTGTTACTTCAAGTCTTCTTCTTTAAAGAAGTGAAAACAAATCGCCCAATTGAAGAAGGGACACATATCGAGCGTAAAGCCCCAAGTATGTTGACACACAAGAAATTAATCGTACCATTTGTTGCATTTATCTTACTCCATATTGGACAGTGGATGTACACGCTTAATATGCCTCTATTTGTGACGAATTATCTTCATGAGAGTGAAGACTATGTCGGAGTGCTTGCGAGCTTGTGTGCAGGCTTAGAAGTGCCATTTATGATTATCCTAGGTGTTTTGTCTGCGAAACTTGAAACAAGAACCTTATTGATATTCGGCGCATTGTTTGGTGCACTCTTCTTCTTCAGTATCGGAGTGTTTGATAACATTTATATGATGATGCTTGGACAAGTCTTTTTAGCAATGTTTTTAGCGGTATTATTAGGGATTGGTATCAGTTACTTCCAAGACATCCTGCCTGATTTCCCGGGTTATTCTTCAACACTCTTTGCGAATGCGCTTGTAATAGGTCAACTATGTGGGAATTTACTTGGCGGTGTGATGAGTCAAATCGTAGGATTAGGGAATGTATTCTATGTATCCGCTGCTTCTTTAGCATTAGGAATGATTTTAATCTTCTTTACGAAAGAGCAGAAATTTATTGAATAAGAAAGAGGTTTACCATGCTAGCAACAATTTTATGGCTATTGATTATTGCGTGTTTCGTTACCGCATTTATTGGTTTGATTAAACCTGTTATCCCATCAATGCCAATGATGTGGATTGGATTTTTAATTTATCAAATCGGTTTTCATAACGGAAAATTATCTTGGGTCTTTTATATCTCAATGATTATTTTAACAATCTTTATTTTTGTGGCTGATCTGATGATGAGCCAATACTTCACTAGACGCTTTGGCGGTTCTAAAGCAGGGGAAATCACAGCTTTAATCGGTGTGATTGTCGGTTGTTTTGTTTTCCCGCCATTCGGTATTATTTTAGTTCCGTTAATCGCAGTGTTTATTGTAGAAATGGTATTAAGACGTGACCCAATGACTGCACTTAAAGCCAGTTTTGGTTCAGTTGTCGGCTTTTTAGCAAGCACTGCAGCTCAAGCCATGGTCATGATCATTATGGTCATTTGGTTCTTCTTAGCAATTTTAATTAACTAAATTATTGAGAAATAGTGCAAACACTAACAGCCTCAAAAGCAAAGATAATCCTGCTTTTGAGGCTGTTTTTTAATTTATCATAAATAAGTATTGCTGTTTTTCTTCACAAAATGATGGTCGACATAAAACGCAATTGGCGTGATGATGAATGAGACAATAATAAATGTCCAATTACCAATATGGATGGACGGACCAAATGTAAGATAAGATTGCGGGATATATAAGACATAAAATAACAGCGCAATTAAGCCGAAAATAACCGCATAAGTTAAAAGCCAAACCCAGTTAGACTTATTGAAAGCTTGTATTTGTACCGTTTTAAAAATCCACCATACGAATAAAAAGATGATAAATAATCCCATTAATACGATGATTGGGAATGTGAAATAATAGATAGGTTTTTCACCTATGAAGAAGCCTATAAATCCTTTAAAGAACGCAAAAATCCCAAGTAAAAACAAAATGTGATGCCAAATATATTTGAAAATATTTTGTACTGTTTCGTTTTTTAGTTTTTTAATCGTTTCTTTCGCATGCGCACGAGGATTATGATCAAAGAAATCCATGGCTAACATACCCTGGTTTTCTGATTTTAGCAGTTCTTTTAAAATACGATTCAACATTAATTCTGAATCATGAGGGTTGACGCGTAAATCAGCACGAATATAAGTCATATAGCTTTCGAAAATTTCGCGGTCTGTATTATTAAGATGCAACGCTTTTACGTTATTTTCGCGCATCAATTGTTCTGTAGATTTAGCCATTGCTTTTGCCCTCCGATTCATATTATACAATCAAGCATATTATGACTAAATTGCGCGCATAAATCAATGATTGAAGCAATATCTCGCTTTCTTTTTTTAGTGCATGCGTGGAAACTATGAGCGAAGCCGGATAAATGGTAAAATATACATAGCAAATTGACGTTACATAGGCGTTGGATTCATGGTAAAAGGAGTTAAAGATACATGAAAAAAGTGATGATGGTGCTGTTAGCTTCAACTTTAATGTTAAGTGCTTGCGGTAAAAGTGACGAGAAGACAGCGCTTGAGAATGATATCAAACAACTAGAGAAAGAAAATAAACAGTTGAAAGATAAAAAAGAGAAGTTGGAAAAAGAACAAAAATCAGTGAAAGAACGTGTAGATAAGTTAGAAGATGAAGTGAAAGATAAAGTTGCGACAGAAAGAGCAAAACAACAATCTGAAGCAGAAGACAAAGCTAAAAAAGAACAAGAAGCTAAAGATAAAAAGGAAAAAGCAGCAAAAACGTCATCTAACACAACAAAAGAAAGTGATCAAAAATCACACACACCGCATTCTGACAAGAAAGAAAACAAACCGTCTTAAGCGTTTGTTTGAAAAGTCAGAAGGGTATTAAATAGATAATGGATAAACGAACTAAAGGAGTCGATTGAATCATGTACGAACAACAATTTTTTGAATTAGAAGGTAATAAGATGACTTTAAGAGAAGTCGGCAAAGCCATCGAAAAAATTACAGGCTACCAACATGATGCGCCTTCAGCACAAGTAAGACGCAGAGTTGCGCAAAAGCCTAATTTTGAATCAGATACAGATACATTTGAAGCAACTTATAAATTAAGTCATTTAGGCGATTTTGTTGACGTAGTATTTACAGCACCTAAAAGCGAACGTGATCGTTTACAAGAAGTGCCTGTAACTGTTCAATTAATCAGTTATAATACGCGTTCTGAATTTCCTCAAGCATAATCGCAACTATAAGTAATTTCGACAATCTTATAAAGTATACAAAAGGCGCTTATAAGTGAAGTCATATCGCTTTGCATTACTATCATGATTAGAGAACACTTTACTAAAGTGCTTTTTTGTATATCGATTTTTTAGATAGAGCACAAGAGATTGAATGGGTGTACGAGGTGGAATCAAATGAGTGTATATTTGGAAACACAACGTTTAAAGTTAAGAGATTGGGAAGATAAAGATTTATTGCCATTTCAAAAAATGAATGCGAATCGACAAGTTCGCAGATTCTTCCCAAGTATATTAAGCTATCGCCGTTCTGAATTGGATATGCAGGCGATGCAGAAACAACTGAAACAATCAGGCATTGGTTTATTTGCGGTAGAATTGAAAGAAAGCGGAGAATGGATTGGCTTTATCGGATTGAATTATCTCCCTAAACGCAGTCAGTATCCATTTAAAGATCTGCCTTTCTTTGAAATTGGATGGCGTTTGATACCTGAGGTTTGGGACAATGGTATCGCAACAGAAGGGGCAAAAGCAGTGCTTGAATATGCCAAAGAAAAAGGTATCGAAGAAGTTTATAGTCTAACAGCCAAAACAAATATGGCTTCAAGAAGAGTGATGGAAAAAATCGGTATGACATATTTAGAAGACTATGAATTACCGAATGTGTCAGTAGCTCATCCATTAAAAACACAAGTCAGATATTATAAAAAGCTGAATGAATAAAGCGAGAAACTCAAGGTGACGTTTCTCGCTTTTTGTTTGGAGTGAACATAGAGTATGTTATTTAATTTAGAAGTGTTAATCATAAGTACGTGTACCGACAGAACGATAGTGTTCTAAACCGTCGAATAAATCATCTAAGTTATCATAAAGCGGAGCTAAGCCGCGATATTTATCATCAATGAAACCAGCTTCAATCATAGATTCAATGAGTTGTTGAAGCGGTTCGAAAAAGTTGTTGATATTAAAAACTGCCATCGGTTTATCGTGGATACCGATTTGTGCCCAACTATATGTTTCAAAGAACTCTTCAAGTGAACCAGCGCCGCCAGGTGCTAAGATAAATGCATCGGCTAATTCACTCATTTTAGCTTTGCGACCATGAAGAGAGTCGACTAATACTAAATCTGTTAAGCGTTGGCTCGTAATTTCTTTATCATCTAAGCTTTTCGGCATCACACCAATCGCTTCTCCACCGTTATCTAAGACGCCATTAGAAATTGCGCCCATTACACCGACAGAGCCGGCACCGTAGACTAAAGTATAACCATTTTCTGCCATGTATTTACCTAAAGCATAGCCTTGCTCCATATAAACTTTATCTTTCCCTCTGCTTGCGCCGCAAAATACTGCAATACGTTTTAATTTACTCATAAATGTCATCTCCTAAGAAGAAATCTGATTGATTACACGTTTAAATGCTTGCTCAAAATGATTGCGTGTCTCTTCTGAGAACTTTTTCGGACCTTTATGACGTCCGCCTTGACGTCTGGTTTGTGCATTCAAATAACGTTGTTCGAGTAAGGAATTAATATTCTTATCACTATATAGCATACCATTATGATGCATCACGTACTGTATTTTATTAATCAATAGGTTAGCTAAACCATAATCTTGTGTGACTACAATGTCATTTGGCTTGGCTAATTGAACAATTTTATAATCCACTTGATCAGGACCATCATCGACGTAAACGACACGAACATGGTCAGGATAATCTCGCATTGAAAAGTGTGCATAACTACGTACCAACACAACAAAAATGCCTGTCCCTTCAGTCAATTGAATAATTGAATCTGTAACGGGACAAGCATCACCATCAATAATGACTTGTGTCATTTAGAGATTCGGCTTATTTTCATGTTTTTGAATCTCTGCGATGCGTTCTTCTTCGTTGGCACGTCTAGCTTCTTCTTCAGCTTTTAAACGTTGTTCAATGCGATCTTCTAAAATACGGTTCATGTCATAAGCTTCATCTTTATTTTCTTGTTCAAGTTCTTCACCTTTATTGTGAAGTTGTTTGTCAGATTGACCGCCTGGTACAAGTCCGACTTTTTTCTCGTATTTCTGAGCGTCTTTTAATTCTTTCACGAGACGTTTACGAGTTGCTTCTGAATCTTTATCTTCTTTTTTATGGCGTTTTTCAATGTTTTTCTCTAATTTCTTCGCCATTTTTTCAGCTTCTTTAGCGTTTTGTTTTTCTAATTTGTCACCTTTAGCTTTGATGCGTTCTGGGTCATTGGCTTTCGCTTCTTTTTTAGCTTGGCGTTTTTCTTCGATTTCTTGTTTCTTCTCGCTTACATATTGTTTAAGGTCAGAAGATTTATTAGAAACCGCTGACGCAGCTTTAGAAGATTTATCTGATACACCGCTCGCAAATTGTGAAGACTTGTCAGAAACACTTTGTCTTAAACCTGCGGTTTTATCATTCAATTTTTGTACATCAGGATGATCTTTGATGCGTTTTCTTTCCACAATTAAAGGTACAAGAATGATAGGTAATACCGTTAACAATGTTCTAATTAATCGTTTCTTCTCCATTTGAATGGCCTCCATTTATTAGTATATAACATTTAAATACCCCGACTGATTAGGGGATAAACGAATACCCTTGTATCATACATAACTTTTTCCATCGATTAAAGCATCAGTAATTGAAGGCATGAAAAAAACCAGCATTGAAATTCAATGCTGGTGAGTGTATCAATTAAATGCCTTTTCCGATTCCGAATCCGAAATAAAGGATTGCGATAAAGATAACTAAAATAATACGGTAAATCGCAAAAGGTACCAATTTAATACGGTTAATTAAGTTTAAGAATAAGCGGATAGATAATAATCCGAATAAGAATGCGGCAATAAAGCCGATTAAGTAAAACGGAATGTGATTTAAATGAATATATTCCATATGTTTTACCAATGATAAACCACTTGCGGCTAACATAACTGGTACAGCCATAATAAATGTGAAGTCAGAGGCAGCTTTATAGTTTAATTTCATTAATACCCCAGTTGAAATTGTTGAACCGCTTCGACTGAACCCTGGCCACATCGCAACCGCTTGTGATAAACCAATAATAAATGCTTGAACATAAGTAATTTGATCAAGATGCTCACGGTGTGCATAACGACGGCTGAACTTTTGTGCGAAAATCATATAGAACGCACCTAATAAAAGTCCAATCATAACAGTCGGCACACTGAATAAGTATGTTTCGATTAAATCATCGAATAATAAACCTAAAACACCAGCAGGAATCATCCCTACTAAAACGTGCCAAATCGTTAGACGTTTGTGTTTAGATTGAGCCGTTCTGCTTAAAGTTTCTCCTTCAGTATGTTCCGTAGATGGTGCAGTATGTTTATACTTTCCAAGGCGGAACATTTCAAAATAACGGTTTCTAAATACCCACGCTGCCGCAAATACAGAACCTAACTGTATGACGATCTTAAAGGTGAATGCGGATTCTGATCCTAAGAAGCTCGTCGATTTCAGCCAGATGTCGTCTACAAGAATCATATGTCCTGTTGAGGATACAGGCGCAAATTCTGTCAAACCTTCGACAATCCCCAAAATCAGCGCTTTGAGTAATTCTAACAATAACATAGTGTACCTTCCTTATTTCAAAATATATTTTGTATGAATGTATGTAAATACCAGTTGAAACAACTTTTATGATAGCACATAAAAAAATCTTTGTGCTACTAATTCTCGTAGTAAATTGAAAGATAAGACTTAAGATGTAGGTCTTTCAAAAATTATGACAAAACTTTGAAGGTTAATTTCTTATTTGAAATTAATTTTGAGTCGAATAAATTGAAAATTCTACTTATATGTTTTAAGTTGAAGATAAGACATTTTTGACACAAATGACTATTAAGGACATAAGACGTCCTGATATCTATTAATTAAAGATGAAACGATAGTAAAGTGGGTGGGACAAGTATGCATGACATACATACGTGTTCCACCTTTATTGTGTCAAAATTAATCGATGCCTGATTAAATAAAAAGGGTGAAAAAAGATGAAACATTTAATGCGTTACGCACTGAAATACAAACAATACCCCATCGTCATGGGTATTATTTGTGCACTATTAGCTGTGATTGTAGTCGTACAAAATGTGACCATTGCGAAAGTGTTAGATAAAATGCTGATTCAGAATTCGCATCATTACCATATTTCAACATTATTGATGATTTTATTGGCCGCTTTATTATTACGTGCAGTATTGAATATGTCCAATCAATGGATGGGGACAGAACTCGCATATAAAGTGAAAGGCACACTGCGTCGTCGTATGGTAGATCATCACACGAAACAACCTGTCGGTGCTCAAATGAGTGTGATGACTGAAAGCATTGATGGAATTACGCCATTTTATCAAGATTACTTACCTCAAGTGTTTAAAGCAGTACTTGTACCTGTAGTGATTATTATTGCGATGTGTTTTATTCATTTGAATACTGCGATTATTATGATGGTGACAGCACCTTTTATTCCTGTGTTCTATATCATTTTCGGATTAAAAACACGTGATGAATCTAAGGAACAAATGACTTATTTAACACAATTCAGCCAGCGCTTCTTAAACTTAGCGCAAGGCTTAGTCACTTTAAAATTATTCAACCGTTCTAAACAAGCTGAACAAGCTATTTATCAAGAAAGCACACGCTTTAGAGATTTAACAATGAATATTTTACACAGCGCCTTTTTATCTGGGTTGCTATTGGAATTTATCAGTTTGTTAGGTATTGGCTTAGTTGCGTTAGAAGCAGGGCTTGGTTTGGTGCTCTTTCATAATCTTACTTTCGAAACAGCGGCGATTGCGATTATTTTAGCACCAGAGTTCTACAACTCTATTAAAGACCTTGGCCAAGCATTCCATACTGGTAAACAAAGCGAAGGAGCAGCAGATGTCGTATTCGATGCGCTTGATCAAGAAATGGATGACACTACTTTAACCAAACAACACGTCAATCTTAAACAAGAGGCGTTGATTCAGTTGGGACATGTATCTTATCGCTATCCAGAAGCAGATAGAGCAGCAGTTAAAGATGTGAGCTTTAATATTTATGAAGGTGAACAGATTGCCTTAGTCGGTCCAAGCGGTGCAGGGAAGACGACACTTTCTGAATTGATTTTACAGCACAGACAACCGACAGCTGGCTATGTTTCTTTTCAATTCGAACACTTAAAAATGGGTGTGTTAAGTCAACAACCTTATATTTTCAATGCGACAATTAAAGAAAATGTCTCAATGTTTGAAGCGGTTGAGGATGAAAAGGTGATTGAGGTGTTAGCAGCGGTTGGTTTAATGGAAAAAATCAATCAATTGCCTCAAGGTATTGAAACGTATATCGGAGAAGGCGGCGAGATGTTATCAGGCGGGCAAATGCGACGTATTGAATTATCGCGTGTATTGTTAGCACAACCAGAATTGGTTGTTTTTGATGAGCCAGCCACAGGTTTAGATGTTTGGACAGAGCGTACGATTCAAGAAGCACTGAATACTTATTTTAAAGAAAGTACCGTTATTATGATTGCACACCGTGAAAGTACAATTCGTATGGCACAACGTCGTATTTATATGGAAGGTGGCCATATGATTACAGATGATCAAGTCATTTCCACGCAAAGAGACAAAGGACGTGATAGACAATGAAACGACGCGGCATTCAATTTAAGTTAGATAAAGATTTAGCTTTAGCGATATTGTTTGGAGTCATCGGTAGTTTAGTCGCAATCGGTATGTTCTTTTTAAGTGGTTTAATGATTGCGCAAGCTGCGAAAAATGTACCGTTATATGGTTTGATTGTCTTAGTGGTCAGCGTGAAAATGTTTGGGATTATCCGTGCGATTATGCGTTATTTTGAACGTTTATACTCACATCGAACAACTTTCACGATGTTAAGAGACGTCAGAACACAATTCTTCAAAGGCTTGATTCAAGTTGTACCGGATATTTATCGTAAATTTAAATCCAGTGATTTGATTGCACGAATGGTATCACGCGTTGAAGCATTACAGAATATTTATTTACGCGTTTATTATCCGCCAGTGGTCATTGGTATCACGGCAGCTATTACAATATTAACCTTGTGGTTCTTTTCTTGGATGCATGCCGTCTTATTATTAGTCAGTATGTTGATTTCATTAGGTGTCTTACCTTGGATTTCTGCGAAGCGTGCACAATTATTGAACGCACGAGCAGCTCAAGATGAATCATCATTTTTAAGCCGCTTCTACGACTATAAAGAAGGCTATGAAGAACTAGCACGATTCAAACAATTAAAAACCTATCATCAATCTGTACTTAAGGCACTCTCTAAATACAGCCATCAACAACGTAATGAACAACGTTTCTTAACGCTTTATGAATTTATGTTAGATTTAGTTTCTATGTTGGCCTTGTTCTTTTGTGTTTGGTTAGGTGTCATACAAGTTCAAAATGGACAATTAGATGTCATCTATTTAACAAGTATTGTATTAATGTTGTTGACGTTATTTGAACAAGCAGTAACGATGAGTAATGTGGCTTACTTTAAAGCAGATACAGACCAAGCATTAGTAGAAATTGAAGAGGTCTTGCAAGAAGTGCCAGAAACACCTGAAAGTTCAAAACAAGTGAATAATACGCAGATACTAGCAGTTGATGATGTGACTTTCCAATATGAACATCAAGTTACAAAGGTATTAGAACACATTCAATTAGATATCCAGCCTGGTGAAAAACTTGCGATTATCGGACCTTCAGGTTCAGGTAAGAGTACTTTACTGCAAGTGCTGGCTGGTTTATATCAAACAACACAAGGTTCTGTTACTTATCAAGGTCAATCAGTATATGAGATGTCTGAAGCGTCTAAAGCAGAGACGTTTAATGTCTTATTGCAGCACCAACAACTCTTTGATGGTACAGTGCGTGATAATTTATTATCAGATTACAGCGATAATGAAATGCGTGCTGTCTTAGATGACTTAGGTTTAGCGTATATTGATTTAGACTATGAAATTACCATGAGTGGGGAAGGACTATCAGGTGGAGAATTGCAGCGGATTTGTCTTGCGAGATTATTCTTAAGAACAGCACCTGTTTGGCTGATTGACGAACCGACACGTGCATTAGATTGGCATAATAGCCATCATGTGATGCAACGTCTCTTTAATGAAAGTGAGACGCTTATTGTCGCAACGCATGATTTAGAATTGTTACCGCAATTTGATCGCATTATCGTCATGATTGAAGGTCAAATTATTGAAAGTGGCACTTATGACAGTTTGCTTCAACAACACGGTGCACTTTATGACATGGTGACTTTAAACCGATAAAACTATGTATTTACTCAAAAGATAAGCACACTGAATCCAACGCTGAGAAGTAAAATGAAGAAATAGAAAAAGCGGTTGAGACCTCTATGACAGAAGTCTCAACCGCTTTGTTTTTGCTTTATTTAAAAGTGAAAAAACTAAAAATGCAAGTTATCACTCTAATTTTAATGGCATTCGAAATTATGAGTTTTGCTTAGTTAAAGAATCAATCAGTTTATCTAATAAACGATTCAATTCTTTTTCTTCTTTTTTGTTTAATCCTGAGATATCGCCTAAGTGGTTACAAGCACCGCCTAGATCTTCTTCGATTGCTTCGCTCTTTTCAGTTAAGTGAACAAACACTTCACGTTGATCGACTTCAGAACGCTCTCTTTTGATTAAATCTACTTGTTCCATTCTTTTTAAAAGTGGGGATACTGTACCAGTATCTAATGCAAGTTCAGTAACGACTTTCTTCACATTAACTGGTGATTCTTCCCATAAAATTGTTAATACTAAAAACTGCGGGTAAGTTAATTTGTACTTCTTAAAAACGTTATTTGAATAGTAGCGATTTACTTGTCTTTGAGCGTTGTACAAACTAAAGCATAAACGTCCGCCTAAATTAAGTTTTTCAGTCATAAGTTCTCCTCCAGACATTCTATCCGTTATATTTTTCTGTGTACCGGAATTCGTTCCGTCTTGTTGTGAAAGTTTGAGCAGTGACAAAAATGGAAATTTTATCTATTTTGTCGACTCCTCACAAGCCATGTTAAAATTAAAGCATGCATTGATTTTAGAAGATATCTTGCATTAAATCAAGTTGTAACATAATATAATATGTCCATTAATGATTGTACCATTAAGTCCTTTAGAAATGAGTGTTAAAAATGGAACGAAATAATAATAGTAAATTATCTATTTGTATTGTAACAGGTTTTCTAGGAAGCGGTAAAACGTCTTTCCTTAAATATTATACTGAGCAATTATTAAAAAGAGATGAGAAAATCACTGTAATTATGAACGAATTTGGTGATTTCGATGTCGATAGTAAAATTTTAGGAGATAAAGTTCAAACGATTTCCTTGCAGAACGGATGTGTCTGTTGTGATTTACAACAAGACCTTATCGGACAACTATCAGCAATAATCAATCAAAACCAATCACAATTCGTCATTATTGAAGCCACAGGGATTGCACATCCACTTCAACTCATCCAAGCTTGCTATGATCCATTGCTTACTGACTATGTGAATCCGCCGCTTGTGGTCGGTTTAGTTGACGCACCTAGATTTTTACATCGTGCGGATTATTCTGAATCAACGCAAGCATTGATGGAAGAACAGCTTGCAGTCAGTCAAACGCTGATTGTCAATAAGACAGATTTAATCAGCCAAGATGAGCAGCAAGTGCTGATCGAAGCTTTAAAACAAATCAATTCGAATGGTGCCATCTATTTTACAACCTATGGTCAAGTCAATATTGATGAATTGCAGGCGTTAGAGCCAGTCAATATGAAGCCAAAACACCAACATTTACATCACCATGGTATCAGCTCAATTGCGTATACCTTTACTTCGCCTATAGATAGACAAATGTTTTACCAGTTTATCTTACGTTTGCCAGACAACGTCTATCGTTTGAAAGGTTATGTAAGATTCAGAGATGCACCAGAAACAACGTATTTATTCCAATTCGCCAATGGGCTGCCAGATTACGAGCCGATTCAAGATGAGGTGCAAAATACTATTGTATTGATTGGTGAACAACTCGATAAAGAGCGTTTACGCAATCAATTAGATGCATTGCAGTTCACTTGAAAATTGACGTGCATATCAAGGTAACACTATAATGAATACAACGTTTAATAGTACAAGGAATTTGTAGGGAATACAATACTAAAATATTTTAATCCATTAAGCATCCCTACTACACTATAGTGAACCTCATTTTTAAATTTAGCAAGCGCTAACATAAGTTGTAATAAAAATGAAATGAGTGAGAGGGGTAAACACAATGGATCGTGTTAAAATCAATCGTAACGTAACTTATTCAAAGATGATTCAAGGTTTTTGGAGATTAAATGATTGGCAGATGACAACCCAAGACTTAAACCGTTATTTGCACCAGTTAGTTGAATTAGGTGTAACGACAATGGACCATGCAGATATTTATGGTGATTATCGTTGTGAACAGTTATTCGGAGAAGCATTGGCTTTGTCACCTGAACTCAGAGACCAAATTGAATTAGTTTCGAAATGCGGTATTATCTTGCCGACCGATCAATTCGCGCAATTTGATGGCCATCGTTACGATTTAAGCAAACAACATATTGTAGAAGCGGTGAACCGTTCATTGCAGAATCTACAAACAGACGTACTTGATACGTTGTTGATTCATCGTCCATCTCCGCTCATGGATCCAAATGAAGTCAGAGATGCGCTTGATGTTTTAGTAGAAGCAGGTAAAATTAAATCATTCGGTGTTTCTAACTTTAATAACACACAGTATGATTTGCTGAACCAAGGTATCAAATCACATAAACTGCATATCGCAGTGAATCAACTAGAAGTTTCACCGTATCATGCAGCACCTATTTATGATGGAACAATTGATCATATGTATCGAGATGACGTTAAGATTATGGCATGGAGCCCGCTTGCAGGCGGTAAATTACTGAATGTAGAAAATGCTAAATCTAAACGTGTCATGTCTATTATCAGCCCACTTGCTTATAAATATAATGTGGCTCCAGCCAGTATTGTCACAGCGTGGTTGGTGAAACATCCAGCTACGATAATGCCAATCATGGGTACAAGTCAAATTGAACGTATGCAAGATGCGGTAAAAGGGTTAGAACTGACTTTAACAGATCAAGAATGGTTTGATATTTATGTTGCAGTCTTAGGTCAAGACATCCCTTGATAAGTGAAATAAAGGAGAATAAGAAATGAATTCAGAAGAACAATCACGTGCGCGCATGCGCTTTGAACGTAACCTTATCGTCTTTCCATATATTATTTTTGCGATTATCGTCTTTTTCTTTACAACGATTTTTTCAGCACCAACTGTTGTACTGACATTATTCGGTATTTTCTTTATCTATAACGCAGTGTTATTATTCGTTGCGTTTATTAAGCATTACACACGTACGATGATTTTATTATTAGTGTTAACAATCTTCGTCGGTCTCATGTTTACCATCTCAGCAACTGCGCAATTTGCGGGCAGATACTAAGCAATTAAATAAGTAAAATAACTCCCTCTATAAGTGTTTTTCAACACTCTATATAGAGGGAGTTTTGTATTGTCATAAAGAATTCAAAAGAAATGAAAACGTTTTCTTTATTAATAGGACTAGCTTTGATATTCTTAAAGTAAATAAGAATGTATAAAGAAAAATAAATTCGTATTGAGGGGGATTCAAGATGGGGAAAAGAAAAGTCGCAATTATTGGTGCAGGTCATACAGGTGCAACCTTAGCGTTTATGTTAGCTGAAAAAACTTTAGCAGATGTGGTGTTATTAGATAAACCTGAAAATGAAAAACCAGCACGCGGCAAAGCGTTGGATATTTCGGAAAGCGGACCGATTTTTAATTTCAACAACAAAATTAAAGGGACATCTGATTATCAAGATATTACTGGTTCAGATATTGTGGTGATCACTGCAGGTGTCGCACGTAAACCTGGGATGAGTCGTGATGATTTGATTCAAATTAATGAATCGGTAATGGCACAAGTGACAGAGGGTATTAAAACTTATGCGCCGGACAGCACGATTATCGTGTTGACGAATCCTGTGGATGCGATGACATATGCAGTATATAAATTGTCAGGTTTCCCTAAAAATCGTGTGTTAGGGCAATCAGGTATTTTAGATACAGCACGTTATCGTACATTTATCGCAGAAGCATTAGATGTTGCGCGTACGGACGTTTCAGGATTAGTACTAGGTGGCCACGGAGATACAATGGTACCGTTATTAAGTACGACTACAGTAGGTGGTGTGCCAATCACTGAACTATTGGAACAAGATAAAATCGATGCGATTGTGGACCGTACGCGTAAAGGCGGTGCTGAAATTGTCAGCTTGCTTGGCAACGGTTCAGCTTATTATGCGCCAGCCGCTGCGATTTTTGAAATGGCTGCAGCGATACTTAAAGACGAAAGACGTGTATTACCTGCAATTACGTATTTAGAAGGCGAATATGGCTTTAATGATATTTGTTTAGGTGTTCCGACATTAATCGGTGAAAATGGTGTCGAACAAGTCATTGAAACAAAACTTTCTGATGATGAAAAAGCACAGTTAAAAGCTTCAGCAGATGCGGTAGAAGAAGTAAAAAGTGCTTTAAAGTATTCATAAACTATGTGGTAAAGTAAATTATTATATATTGGAACAGGGGGCTGGGACATAAATACAGTCCAAAATAAAAT
>NZ_KV797482.1:0-13837 GCF_001809385.1 Staphylococcus sp. HMSC055C03 | reverse complement strand
TCCCTCCGAGGGGGTTATTCATGTTTTTTAAACCTTATCATTAAAGGGTTTTCTTGCAAAATAAGGAAAAATTAAGGAAATATATATTGTCTTTTACTTTTCCCTACACTATCTCACTTAAATATGTTAATATACATATATACCCAAAAGGTATGATTAACAGTTTCTATGTTAATTTAACCAACGCTTTTTATATTTTTGATTCAACCACCAATAAAGGTGGTTTTTTTGTTATTTCAACATAGCAAAAGGTTATAGTTTATGATTTTTTCTTATAATCTATGATTCTTAATTCAAAAATAGCTTTCTCAGCATAAAAAAACCGCCATATAGGCGGTTAAATCACTTTAATATAAAGGATTTTACAATGAATAGAAAAAACATTTTCCCGGGACATGAATCGTCACTGTTCGCTAAGCTACTATTCCCTAAAGTCACTATACTATATTTTAACCATATATACAATCCCCCCATTCACACGAGAGAATAAGGGGGAGTCAATATAGGGATGCATTTACAAACAAATGCGTGTGTTTTGCAGTGTAGATTTGGTCAATATCTACACAATAAATATATTACCACTTATAGTAGAGTTTAAACATAAAAAAATACATAACTATTTAACCCATTTCTTCTGAAAAACCCCTATAATCATTCAATACTATCTAATAATTTATATGTTTCTTTAAATACTTTCACATACATATCATACTCTTCTGTAATCCATGATATATTATTTTCTTTACCAGTAATAATATCAGCCAGATTATAGTAAAACAATCTTACATGCACAACGTAGTCCTCTATAAACCTATGAAATTGATCATCTGTCATACATAAACCTTCAATGACATCAATGGTTGAGTATAATTCTGATAATTTTAAAGTATCTGATCTACTATATTCTAGTTCTTCAGGTTCCATAATTATATTATACAATTTACCTATAATATAATCGACTTTTTTCACTTTATTTTTTAAATACTTACAATAGTCTATATTTATAGTCATAATTACCTCCTCATTTTAAATTACACTAATAATTGTGAGGCGTTTCTTTCCTCAATGCAACACAGACACTCTCTCAGCACACTATTTATATGCTTTAGCGTATATAGTTAGCGTCCTATTCAAGCCGTTATCATTTTGCACAGATTCAATATTGAAATCTAAATCTTTCCACTTAATACGTTGCTTTGAATTTATCCCCTCTCTATATCTAATAATGAACCTCACAGGGATTTCTGATGCTGTAAGTCCAGAACCCAGAAACTCATTGCCACGAATCGTTTTTATATCTGCCCACGGTTTTGCAATAGTTTTTTCTTCAAATTGATTTGGCATTGGCCCACTGCTGACTCTCTGGAAAATCTTAATTCGATTATTAAAATGATATGCCATTTGTTGTACCTCCTTTTGTGCTAGATGTATATAATCATTTTTGAGCGTATACTTTTACACAAACCAATTTTGGATTTTGAGTAAATAACTCAAGTATGCATGTCAAAGCTCAATTTTGAGTCGTGTAATTTTTCAAAACGAAAAAATGCGTTGTGATGTAACAAGTCGTTCACCTCTCCTATTACATCGCTCTTAAAAAACTTTCATAGTTATCAAACAAACCCACATATGCATCTAATAAAGACGCTGTGCCATCAATACGACGTTTAGGTGATTGATTCTTAACAGGTACAATGTTACCGTTTCTATCGGTCTCTATGCCTGTATTGGTCAAACACCACTTTAATATAGGATGGTTATTATAATTCACTTTATGCTTCTTTAGATCAGCACCTAAATTCTGCATAGGCAAACTTAAGGTTCTAGCACCTTGTGGCGTACGCACCATTTTAAAGCCGTGTCCTTCCATCTCATCCACCCAATACCGTGCTGAATAGTTATCATAATAAATCCACAGTGGCGTTATTTCATAATCCTCAATCATTTCAACAAACCACTCTGTAATGTCGCTGTAATTAATCGTATTACCACGACACAGACGCAATAAGCCTTGTTCATGCCATTTGTCATAAGGTATCTTGTCATTGTCCACACGTTCCCTCAGATTGTCCTCAGGCAACCAATACATCTGATAGACATAGCGCATTTCAGTTTCTGGATCTACAAATAACAATGTGGCACAACTAAGGTCAGTGGTAATTGAAAGGTCAGCTCCGCCTATTGCATACCAATCAGCAAAATCTTTAATATCGAATGTAGCTGTATTGTTAATCTGTTCAAAGGTCAACCATGCATTATGGCTAGTTTCACGTACGTTGAAATCTTTGGTGAGTATGCCTGTAAGATTGTTTGCGTCGTTCTCTGCACGTGCTACTTTACGCTCTAAATCTTCAACACGCTTCGATATATTTAGTGAAGGATTAGCTTTTTGCCAACATTCAGGATTTTTATATTCTTTCTTTTCATCCAATTCATACATAATTGGTAAAAAGTTATCATCTTTAAAATTACCATCTACTACATTACACGCATACTCATATAAATCATCAAAGATAGTTCCCCGATGAGTACCTGCTGTGGTAATCATGATAAGTAATGGCTGTGTACGTGCAGATTGTGATTGTTTCATCACTTCATAAAGGTTTCTATCTTGTATAGAATGTAATTCATCAATCACGACCAAATGCGCATTCAAACCATCTAATGAGTTTGAGTTCTTGCCCAGTGACTGCATTTTAGAGAAGTTGTGACTGAAATATAAATCACTCTTGCGTTTTCTGATGTTACGGCTCAAATCAGGGCTTTGCTTAATCATCTCATGTGCTTGGTCAAATAAGATATTCGCTTGGTCTCGTTTAGAGGCCACAGAATAAACTTCTGCTCCGCTTTCTCCGTCTGCTATCATCATGTATAGTGCTATTGCACTAAGCATTGTTGTTTTACCATTCTTACGCGCTACATAGAAGAATGACTCAGTATAACGGCGTTTACCTGTCTCTTTATCTACAAAGCCGAATAGTGCCGAAATATAGGCTTTTTGAAACAAGTCTAGTATTAATGGTTTACCTGCCAGTTCACCCTTTGAATGCCTGCAAAACGTTTCTATGAACTTGATAGGACGTTCTGCTTTAGCATGATCATAAATATATTGAGGGTGGTTGTACATATCATCAATGAGTTTTTCATATTGTTTTGTGATGCGTTTAGATGCCACAATATCCCCGCTTTTGATTTGACGGTAATATTCTTCAATATAATTAAGCATTGTTTACAAAATCCATAAACTCATTGGATTCTTCTACGTTATCAGGTAATAACGTCAGCAGCTGCTTATATGTGGCGTTGTATTTAGTCACAGTGTATTGTATGCCTTCATTGCGGGGTTTTCTTTAAGATACGACTGTTCACCTTGTGTAAAGATATATGTTGCGCCATGCTCACGTACAGTATGCTTTAATTCTTCCATTGTAGCTTTCATAAAAGTTAACTCTTCTAACAAATCATAAGCGATATGTTTATTATTAACATTATTTTCATCTATATACTTTTTAAGTTTTTCTAAATTAATCGATTTCATATTTAATTACTCCTAACTTTATTTTTTAGCCACCCCTAAACTTTGGAAAGTCGGGTGGAGGATAAGTTAACTCCCAGCACCGTTTCCCAAGCGTTCCTTTCATATCAAGGTTATAGGGGGTATCCTATTTTTATTTTATTTGATTTTTATAATGTTTCCTTTTTCATCAAATTGTAATCCTTCACCAATTGCGATACTTCCAAAATGTTCCTGATTATGACACGTTTGACACAATGCTTCCAAATGGTCGTGATTAAGTGATACATATGGATTCTTATAATTCTCAGCATTCAGATATACTTTATGATGGCAAATACTCGCTAGCGCCCCACATCTTTCACAAATATAATTTTGCTTAGCCATATAACTGTTTTTACACTTAATCCATTTAGCAGACTTATAAAAGGACTGCGGAATACTTCTAGCCATCAAAATCACGTCCTAATGCTGTTAAAGATACTAACAAACTATCAATCGTACGCTTCAATCGTTCACTATCTTGTGTCTGTGGATCAAACCATAGTTGTAATATGAACTTAGCTGTTGTCTGTGCTAATGGTTGTACTGATTCATCTAACCAATCACGCCCAGTTGTTAGGTACAAGTAGTTAGGTATCGCCTCGACTAATGGAATGATAATCTCATCGTTAAAGTCTCCATCCACTCTTAAAGTATTGCGTGCATCTTCAATAGATATAATCATTGTGATCACTCCTTTATGAATAAAGGACACCAGCTAATCACTGATGCCCTAACTGGTTTATAATATTATGCTGATGCTGATGATGTTGTAGATGAACCCGATAACTTCACAAATGCTTCATCAACTAATACACGTGTATCTGCAACTGCCATAGCACGATAATCAATCAGACCAGAACGGAATGATGACTCACGTGAACTTTCAAGCATAATACCTTGTGGCAAGTTATAACCGATATAATTAAAGTCACCTAATAGAATTGTACCGTCTTCGATATTGTCATCAATGATAACGGGTTTACCAAAGATATATCCGACATTCTCACGTTGTGCATCTTGGATAAAGATAGGTCTTTGGTTAGCATCCATCACACCGTATACTTGGTTATACAATGTTGCATTACTCATTGCGAACTTAGCATTTTGTGCATAACCACGTGCAAGCATTCCTAGCGCTTGTGTGAAGTCTGTGTACTTGCCTGTTAGTGTTAAGCTGTTTGACTTGTCCCATGTGATACCTGTTAAGATACCTTGACCTTGGTTTTTACCTGTACCATTGATAAGTGCATATTCAATTGCTTCAACAACACAGTTAGTCAATTCTTCAACAAGATATGATTCGAAAGCTGAGATTGACATTGTTTTAGCTTTAACTGAAATGCTGAAGATTTTAATAATTTCATTCGCTTCAAATGACACGGCTGTTGTAACTGCTTTGTCTGCTTCAACATATGCGCCTTCTGTATGCCATTCTGCACGTTCTTGTGGTGTACTAATTGGGATACGGATTTTAGTAGGCATATTGAATGAACGTACATTAGCTAGTAATCCGCCTTGTGTTCTAGCACGACGAATGACTTCATTCAATGTTTGTTCAGGAATCACCGCACTCGCATTTGATGAAGATGTAAACTCATCTGCGCGATGTTCAGTTTTTTGTAAATCCATTGCATGATTGAATGTACGTTGTTCCACGTTAGATAATTCTTGTCCTAACATTGTTTTGAAAAATGCTGATCTATATTCATCTGAACCAAAGATATTTTCTTTTGGTACATCTTGAGTTTTAAATTGTTGTCCTGTAATTGGATTATATGAACGTTGTTCCACTTGTTCCTGCTCCTTTTCTTTGATATTTTCTTTCGCTTGGTTTAATCCTTCAATCTCGATATTTAACTTAGTCACATCTGCCTCAGGGTCATTCTCGATTGTGCCTCTGATTTCCCCAGCGCGTGTTTCAATATCTTCAAGCGACGCATTGCGATAATGGTTAAATGCTTCTTGTACTGTATTGAACATATTATTTTAACTCCTTCATAAATAATTTATTTAAATTGATTTTCGCTTTATTAATTTGCTGTTGTCTCATTTCTGCTTCCTGCATTTGACTTCTGGCTTCAACAGATGTTTCTGAATAAGCAGGGAAATTTACCACAGAAAACTCTAATACTTTATCTATCTTTGTAATTGTACGTGTGCGTGTTTCTACATCGTATCGACTGCCGTCTGATACTGTGAAACCAAATGATACGCCTGACATATCTCCACGTTTGATAGCTTCATAGACTGAACGGGCTTCTTCGGTATTTGCCAATACTGCCCTGAAATGCATGCCTGCATCATCTCGCCATATTTTCATCGTCTTAGGAGATTTGGCTAATGGTAAACGGTTATGATCATGTGACACTAATAAACGTGTGTCATTGAATTTTAAACCGTCCAGCGCATTACGTTTGATGACTTCAGTATATGAGCCTGTCGGTGTATTAATCAGTGCAGGTTTATCAAAGACGATTGCTGTACCTTCAAGCACCATTTCATCGTTTCGAGTTTCTGCTTGTATTTCTGCACTTCTAATCTCTTTCATCAGGTGTCGCCTCCTTATCTCCGATTTGATATTGTTTCGCTAATTGTTTTTCTATATAGTTCAGGGATTGAATACGTTCGTCCCCGTCCTCTACACGTGGTAGGTTAAGCAAGTCTAAAGCCTGATTAATCGTGAGTACGCCTAACGGTAACAACTCCTTAATCACAGTAGCTTTTGATTTGGTGCTTGCATACTGCAAACGTGACGCTTCAAAAATAATACGGTTGCTGAATGCCTGTTCTCGTTCGGTAAATATCTTATCTGTCAATTCTGAGGATAACTGTATAGCGAATGGTTCAATGATAGATTCATAGAAAGATTGCCATTGGTCTTCACTATAGTTACCAGTTACCATAGCTTCATTTATACCTAAATAGTCATATATCTTTTGCTTAACTGCTTGAATTTGTGGTGTTTCAATATCAGCCTCATTTAAATTCAATGGGACATAATCCAAAGTTGCATCTAATGGAATGACACCGCCGTTATTATCCATTGTCATATAGTTGTTCATAAATTCGTCTTTAGCTTCTTTCAGCTTTTTAGGTGCTAATGTCTGATTGTATTTTAATAAGCCTCTGATTTGTGCTGAATTCTTAATGGTATTGCTAAGTCCTTCTTGTTGTGTATAAGCAAGATCTAACGTGTTCATGATTGCGTCATTCGTATCGCCTAATAACTCATTTGAATTGAAATGACGACGTAACACCGCTACCTCTGAATGATGAAAATGTACAATATCACCGCTGTTAAATAGGAATTTCAAATACATTTCACCTGAACCATCAACCACATACTCAACACTTGAAGCTGATAAAGGATATAATCCGCTGAGATTACCGTTTGCGTCCTTTTGGATTAAGATAAAAGCGTTATTATACAAATAGTAATGAGTAGCTACTTTATATAAAAAGTCATATCCGCTCATATAAGGATTCGGACGATTGCTTAATATTCGATTGATTTTTGAATAGTTATCATCACGCATACCATTTGCGACATGCTTGCCGGATAACTTGGCAATGTGTCGGGCGATGGTATCAACTGCACTGCGATATATTTCATTGCTCCATGCGTCCCCGTTGAAACTGCCTAATGCGCGAAAGTTGCCGGTCAACATTTCATATTGTTTTGTTGCTTGTTGTTCTAATTGTTTGATTCCAAGTATCTTGTCTAACCACTTCGGCACTTTTTCACCTGCTTTCTACTTATATCGTCCACGTTATATTTTAGTACCTGGTTCTAATTATTTACTTAAATTATACCACAAAAGGCTTAATGACGCCAATTGTGGTAGGTTTTAAGTGTTATAAGGCTGTAAAAGCAACCGGTAACCAATGTTCTGTTTTGATGTTCTTTGATTTAACAATTGGTAACTCTAAACATTTACCATCGATCATATAATATATTGGTGGACATATTGTCATTTCTATATTACCCTCTCTTTTTAAATCAGAAATTATCTTAAACGCTTCATCATTCCAACCAATCCAAAATACAACATTAGTATTTTCTCCACTTAAATATGCTATATCTCCTTTGTAATCAAAGTTGTTTTCTTCAAATATCCTTTCTATTTCTACAAATGATGTTTCTTTATGAGTCTTGATATATTCCAAGATTTTATTTTTTAATCTATTTTTGTTCATTTTCAACCTCCATTGTCTTGTTAAATGTCTCACTGTCTTATGCCATGTTACAACTATGAGACACCTTTAAACCTTACTGCCACAAAGGATAGAGCTATACTGTCTTACTGTCTTATGATTTCCTACGAACACTTTGAGAATATATAGCAATTTTTCTAAAGTTTAGAGGAAAGTTTATAAGACACCGAGACAGTTATAGCGTGGCACTTACTCCCATAAAGTATTGAAGGTGTCTTGTAACTGTCTTATATCTGTCTTACTGTCTTGCTCTTATGACTTTATATTGATTAATTCAGAATAGTACGAAGACATATCAACATCGAATCCATATTGTTTACCTATCCCTTCGCCGTATCGAGATTGTTTTTTACTTATCCCACAATAGCGTGTATTTCTAAGTGCTTCATCAATCTTACGTAAATGATGAGGTTGAGGCTGGTCATCTCTGCCCATCATCACTTTCCAAACTTCTTTACTGCAAACCTTATCACGCCATACATATTGACCCGGCTTTGAACCATCTAATGAGAACAAAGTACCGTCGTTATAAAAAGAGAATCTGTGATTATCTGAATTTGTACCATTTACACCATTGAATAAAATTTGTTTATCATGTAAACTTAACGACCAATAATCAGATGGTAGAGGTTGCTCTAGGAAGTCCTCTATTTCACCGATAAGCGTATCTTTCTCTGAATGTTCTGCTTGCATTTCTAAAGCAGTTTCTGAGGCTTCTTTGTCTAAAAGCAATGCTTTATCGATAGGATTTTCATCAAAATATACTTTAGCTTCTGCATACATTTGTTGAACAACCTCAGGTGTTAGATCATCAAAAGGGCTTTTAGTCGATTTATCCTTATCAGTAGTAACCGGTAAGAAACGTCTATTACCTGTCTTATCTTTTAAAAACTCATAATTGTTCGTTGTACCTACAAAAACACTTTGACGTGGGTGTCTCTCAGTACGTTTGCCATAAGAAGCTCTGTAAATATCAACAACCGCACTGATAAAACTCTTAATATCTTCAATAGTAGATTTTTGAAAGGCTGATAGTTCTTCAATTTCACAAATCCATGAACCTTGTAGCTTTTTGTAGGCTTCATCACCTTTGAATGTATTAATACTTTGGTTATACCATTGACCACCCATACGGCTCGCCAGTGTTGATTTACCCCCGCCTTGTTTACCGTATAAAATAACCATTGTGTCATATTTAATACCGGGCTTGTATATTCTGGCAATTGCTCCCATCACCCATTTTTTAGCTACTTCACGGTTATAATGTGTATCTTCTGCACCTAAATAATCAATGAAGAGCGTTTCTATTCTTTTTACGCCGTCCCATTGTTTACTTTCAATAAGTGACTTGATAGGGTGGAATTTGTTTTGATAGGCTTCTTTTTCTATAACACTATCCATAACATCACGGCTGAACTGCACATGATAAACTCTGTCTATATGAGAAATAACATGCGTTGTATCAATGTCAGCCCAATAGTAATTTGTATCGTCTTTTGAACGCCAGTAAGGAAGGCGTTTAAGTTTAGTAACGTTTTCAAATACATCATATTGAACTAAATTATTTAAACTTTCATCGTTGCCTAAAATAATCTCTGCGTTAGTTGTTGTCTTTTTTAATGCATTAGTTGTTGCTGTTCGTCTTAATTTACTGCGCCAATCGTCGTTATTGGTCATATAGCTAGTTTTTTCGATTAACTCGAATACATCTTCTTTAGTTACTTCACTCAATCAGAACCCCCCCTTCTTATTTTGATTGTCTCTTTTTAAAATACTTTCGAATGTTTTATTTACTTCTTTTTGTTCAATCGGCGGTGTACAAGTCATTGCCCACGCACTTACCAGACCATAGACCAAATATTGATCTACATATCTACGCAACAGATAACCTATTAATGAAGCTAAGGTTTGATTCCGTTCACCTTCACTAACTCCGAATGCAATATCACGCCAATATGCGCTATCACGTCTCTTATATCTAACTATAATATCCTGAGATTCGCTCTGAGTTGCATTGAGAGGGAACTTAGCAAGGCAATTATTTAATTGGTCACGTGTGATAAAAGGCGCATCATTGTTATACCAATGATATGGCGCGTCTTTATTACTTATAACGGGTAATGCGGATAATTGAATTGGTTTAAAGCATGATTCATCAATCGTTTCTCCAATATATCTTGATAATGCTCCAGCATACTTTGTGTATTCGTCAGGCTCTAAAATATCGTCTACAGGGATCAATAAACGAAACCTAGGACGTAAGTTTTTATCATTCTCATCATGTATATCACGATGTCTGAATGTGCTATATATAAAATATGCAAAATGTTTCATCTTATCTTTAACGTTATTTAGAAATCGGTTCATATTGTCGATATCGTCATAGTCCAAAGAAAAAACTTGTCGATACATTACATTTTTATCTTTTCTACGATGTTGCAAAATCTCACCCGTTTCCTCATCTACACCCTCGTCAACATCTCCATAAATCGCTAAACCATTAGCATATTTATTAGGGCTGATAACTGGACGAGTCAAAAACTCGCACCAGTCAGACCACATAATATTTTTTACGTTTTCTGTTCCTTTTGATGTCAAACTTTGATATAATATTACATAAAGTTCATCATCATAATTTAGATTAAACATAGAGAGGTTTCTCCTTTCTTTTGTGATTCATTTTTACGCGTTATCTGATTCGGTCGTCAAACTTTCGTCAGATAGCGCTTTTTCTATTTCATGGAACTTTCTAATAATTTTGTCGAAGTCAGATAAATAGTAATACAGTAGATCTAACATCTGTTCATGATGAATATTTGCCTCTTTATAACCATGTGCATAAAGTAATAATTGTTCTTTTGTTTTAGGCATATCTTCATATTTGAAAATATCTTCACCGAACCACGCGTTTTTTTGGGCTAAGTTCTCAAATTTATTTTTGATAATTTCAATTTCATAAAATAAGTTTCTAATATCCAAATTCATTATTCATTGTCTCCTTTGTCATTTAGTAGTACATCGAGTTCGTCCAAGTGTATTTTTGTGTTTTTCTCTTCAATTTCCAGCTCGTCCCTAATCATCATTTGAAATTTTTCGAATGCTTCCGCATCGTTGTCATCTGATAATTGTGTCACCATATATAATGCTAATGCGTCTAACATTTCCTGATGTGCAATAACACGACCTAGCGCATACTTGCTTTCACCATATTTAAGCGTTATTTGTTTCATATTCTTTATATTTTCTGAAATATCCACTTTAATTTTCCTCCACAATTTCAAAATTATTTTCAATCTGCTGTACCGCCCACTGAATAATTGATTCTAAATGTTTCTCACGGCTCACAGTTTCATACCATTCATTCACGCCATCTTTAATCTTATGTTTGTACTCAGTTGCTACATCGTCACTTACTGCAATCAATGTATTGTAAATGTCATCAAGCACTTGTATTTGTTGTTCGTTCATTCCTAATTACCTACCTTTTTCTTATTTTTAAGTTCTAAAATTCTGTTGATTTCCAACTCCATGCACGCAATATAAATATTTTCGCTGACTTCTGGAAAATGCTCTTTAAAAACGTCTGGTGCGATGTTGAGTAGTAAATTGTGGTCAGTATCCTTGATGTTGTACCAGTTAAGCACCGACTTCGTAATAATTACTTGTTTTTTCATGTTACTTACCTGCTTTCTAAAATATTCGATTGTGATTTTCTTCGATGTATTGCTTCATATACTTAGCGACAAAAGACCAATGGTCATTTTTATGTGCTGGTGCATGCGTGAATTCTGCAATTTTCGATTGGTGCTTTGGGTTCAGCAACAACTTCTTCAATAATGTATTTCTGCTTTTATTCGTATGCGCCATTAGATCGTACATCGTCCACAGTGTCTTATGTTCAAGTAGTGTTGTTGTGTAGTCTTTTTCTTGTAGCATTGGTTACACCTCCTCTTTTTCTTTCAACATATTCATTAGCGCTTGTTTTGGTACTAAAATCTTACGTCCTAAACGAATACTTGGTATTTCGTTTTCTCTAATTAATTTGTAAGTGTGATGTTCGTTGAGACGTAATAATTCAGACACTTCTTTGACCGTTAAATACATTTCTTACACCTCCTCTTTGTATCCTAGTTATTTATATTAGTTTAACTAGGATACATTTAAATGATATCATCTTACTTGGTTCTTGTAAATAGTTTTGTTCTCTAGTTATAATATTTAGTATAGTTAATCAAAATGGAGGGAATAAATTGAGTTCATTTAGTTTAGGTAGTCTTTTAAAAGAGTTGCGAGAAGAAAAAAATGTTACAGTAAGAGAACTAGCAAAGTTAATAAATTTTTCATACACTTATATATCATCTGTAGAAAATGACAATAAAAGTAATCCTTCACAAAAATTTTTAGAATCATATATTTATGGTTTGGCTAAAAACAGTGAAGAAATACATGATATGAAAAATAAAGTTAATAATTTAACTAATGGAAAATACTTTAAAGAAGATGATTCATTAATTGATGCTTTTTTATCAGCCAATGCACCTAATGTTATGAATATAAGAGAAAAAAACATCACTACCGAAAAAAAGTTTACTTTTCCTGTTAACGACATAGGTTTTCATCTTAATGATAAATATAACGCTAAATACTTTAGAAAGTTAAAGTTAACTGATGATGATAGAGAATATATTTATAAATTTATAAATGATTATTTTATTAGAAAAGTACAATTACAGAAAAGAGAAGTGGAACATCAAAAAGAAATTTCTTCAATAGATGAAAAAGTAGCTGATAAACATATAGAGGATTACAATAAACTAATTGATAAGCTCAATGATTCAAACGAACTTAAATATTAAGCAAGGTGATTAAATGGCTTCATTCGAAAAACAAAAGAATGGCAAAACATGGCGCTATATCATTTCATATAAAGATGATGATGGTAAATATAAAAAGTATCAGAAAGGCGGATTCCGTACGAAACAAGAAGCAAAGGTACATGCTACTGATATGGAATATAACTTAAAGCGCGGATACAATATCAATAATGATGTGATCTTTGCAGACTATTTTAAACAATGGTATGAAGTAACAAAGAAACCGCATGTGTCCGCTAAAACATTAACGCGCTATGAAGCGATGCATACACATATAAGGAAATTTTTCAAAAATACTTTATTAAAAAATATTACACCTACAGATTACCAGCAGTTCATAAATCATTATGGCAGCAATCACAATATAGATGGCGTGAGAAAGTTAAATAGCTCTATTCGTAATTGTTTCCACCAAGCGATCCACGAAGGTTTGGTATTGCGTAATCCCACATTCAAAGCACAATTAAGCGGGTCTAATCCAAGTAAAAGTGAAGAGTTAAAATATATAAGCTATACTGAATACAAAAAGTTGAAACATCATCTTGAACAAAAAGACACTGTTTCATCATTGGTTTTGCTTATGCAGGTTGTAACAGGTGCTAGATTTTCTGAAGTAGTTAATATGAAACGCGAAGATTTTTATGTAGGAAATAATAAGGTGCATTTACCGGGTACAAAAACAACGACATCAGATCGTACTGTTAGCATTGATACGAAAACTTTAAACAAGGTTAGAAAATTTATTAAAGAAAGTCCATCAGACATTAACGGTTATGTATTTACAGTAAATGGTTCTATTATTACCAATGCTTCTGTAAATAAAGCTTTAAATAGTGCATGCAAGAAATTAGGTATCAAAAGTATTACCACACATGCATTACGACATACGCACGCTTCTGTGTTAATCCATAATGGATACAGTATTCAATATATATCGAAACGACTAGGACATTCTTCAACATTGGTCACACAATCGGTATACCTGCACTTATTAGAAGAGACATACCAGCGTGAAGAAGAAAATTTGATAGAATTTATGGATGATTTATAATAGGGAAAAATTAGGGAAAATGATTTGCTATTCGATATAAACGAATGATAATGATATAACTAAAAACCTTGTTGTAAAGGCATTTTGATAATGAGAGAAACCGAATAACATCCCATATTCTCCCTCCGAGGGGGTTAT
>NZ_KV797481.1:0-90659 GCF_001809385.1 Staphylococcus sp. HMSC055C03 | reverse complement strand
TAGAAGTCAGAACATTTATGTCCCGACCCCTTTTTTGTACTTTCTCGTTTTATTGTGAAAAAATCTACAAATTTTCGAATAACCCTCTTTTTGTAACCGCATTCTTGTTATAATGGACTTGAAAATGATTAAATATTTCGAAAAATGGTGTGCGAATGTATGGGACTGGATAAGCGTGCCGTCTTTTCAAATATTTAAAATACGTACTTCTTGAGTACACTAAGCAAATAAGGGAGGAAATCAATATGGCAAGAAAGGAAGCATCAGTGAAATCTGACAAGAAGCAAAAGGGTGTGAAGCCGCTATGGATTATCATCAGTTTTATCGTATTGATAGCGATTGTGTTGATACCAGTGAGCGGTATTCCGGTAATGGCTAAAATGTCACTTGCGATTTTAGCCTTTGCGGTCATTATGTGGGTGACGGAAGCGGTCTCTTACCCAGTATCCTCAACGATGATTGTAGCTTTGATCATACTATTATTAGGATTTAGTCCTGTACAAGATTTAGCAGAAAAACTAGGGAATCCTAAAGCAAATGGTGCCGCTTTACATGGTGCGGATTTATTCGGAACAGGCAATGCTTTGAAGTTAGCATTCAGTGGTTTCTCAACTTCAGCAGTTGCTTTAGTAGCAGCAGCGCTATTCTTAGCAGCTGCCATGCAGATTACTAATTTGCATAAACGTTTAGCATTATTGGTCTTATCGATTGTGGGTAATAAGACCAACCGCATTGTGGCGGGTGCAATTATAGTATCTATTATTTTAGCGTTCTTCGTACCATCTGCGACAGCGCGTGCAGGTGCAGTTGTACCTATTTTGTTAGGGATGATTGCGGCGTTTAAAGCTTCTAAAGAAAGTAAGCTTGCAGGTTTATTAATTATCACTGCAGTACAAGCAGTATCTATTTGGAACATCGGTATTAAGACAGCAGCTGCTCAAAATATCGTTGCAGTCAATTTTATCAACCAAAGTTTTGGTCATGATATTTCATGGGGACAATGGTTCTTATATGCAGCACCTTGGTCTATTTTAATGTCGATTGCACTTTACTTCATTATGTTGAAAGTTATGCCGCCAGAACAAAAAGAAGTGAAGGGCGGTAAAGAATTAATTCAGAAAGAATTAAATAAATTAGGCCCAGTGTCACCACGTGAGTGGCGTTTGATTGTGATTTCTGTTTTATTATTATTATTCTGGTCAACTGAGAAAATATTACATCCAATTGATTCATCTTCAATCACTTTAGTTGCGATGGCAATTATGTTAACACCTAAAATTGGTGTGATGAGTTGGAAAGAAGCGGAGAAACATATTCCATGGGGAACAATTATTGTCTTTGGTATTGGTATCTCACTCGGAAACGTATTATTAAATACTGGCGGTGCGCAGTGGTTAAGTGATAAGACGTTCGGTTTAATGGGCTTACAACATTTACCATTGATTGCGACAATCGCATTGATTACTTTATTTAATATCTTAATTCATTTAGGTTTCGCAAGTGCAACAAGTTTATCTTCTGCCTTGATTCCAGTCTTTATTTCTTTAACAGCAACATTACATTTAGGCGATCAAAGCATCGGCTTTGTGTTGATCCAACAATTTGTAATTAGTTTCGGTTTCTTATTACCAGTAAGTGCACCACAAAACATGTTAGCTTATGGTTCAGGTACATTTACAGTTAAAGACTTCTTGAAAGCAGGTATTCCATTAACAGTAGTAGGTTATATCTTGATTCTGATCTTCAGTTTCACATACTGGAAATGGTTAGGTTTAATATAAAATCATAATGAATTCAAAAAGACGATGGCATCAAGTCCATCGTCTTTTCTTTAGAAATAACATGTAGGTTTTAGTATTACCATACAAAGAAACACACATAAAGCGCTATATATTCTACGAACGTTAAAAGATACATATATTTCAAACGTAGCTTTACATTGAATGGTACTTCCCAATTCGGATACTTTTGTTCAAAATAAGCGATTTGAAGCAAGTAGATACCGATACCTAATGGCAGCAGCATTAAACCGATACTGACAAGAAATGAAAAACCAATCTCATGGATAAAGTGTCCGATAATCAATTGGATAACTATCAGTACCGCAATAAAAACAAGAAGTTGCATTGTCATTTTGCCATGCGCACTCCTTTCACCATGATCAATATCATTGCTTGTAGCAAGGTCATAACGAATAAGAAGAAAAGACCTTTCGCGTCTAAGAATTGAACAACATCTCTGATAATAGAAAGTGGTTGAGTGACTAAGTAGACACTATGGAATCTCAAGAATCGTCCCATCGCAATTCCTAAACTATTTACAAACATTAAGCCAATGACGATAATGTAATTGAATAAAGGTTTATTGGTTAAATGGAATAACTCAATGTTAATCAAAATATAACAATAAACTGCAAAACAGACGCCACCGACTAAGAAGGTAAAGTACAACCATTCTATAGGTCTGACCCCTTCCATAATCGTAAATGCAAATTGGTTAAGGTGGATAAGATCTGTCACCATATAAAAGGTATTCGGGAAGATTAAGACAAAGATTGCTGCGAAAACAATAAATAGCGGCCATTCGAAACGTCGCTTCGGTATAAATAGCTTAAGTAACCAAACGAGTTCAAAAGGAATATATGCTAAGAATAAGTTTAATGCCATGAATTGGTAAAATTGATTTAAAGGCAATGTCAGCAGCATTAATATCACAAATAATATGCGTGCAATATAACGTGATTGCATTTCAAAGTCCTCTCTTTAAACATCCCTGTTAACGGATGGATTATCTGAAAACAACAATACTCGTGTTTCAGACGTATTTAGATGAATATATTACAGGTTTTCAGCCTAGATATCAATTAAAAGTATAGCATTTAAAAGACACGTTAAGCATAGAAAAAAGAAATGAGGGAAGAATTAGACTAAAATAATTCAATATTATTTGATTGAGCCGCAGAATAACTATGGTGTATAATAGGTAGTCACGAAAAATTTGACTGAATCAAACAACGCAATAAAGGAGGAAATCATGAGTAAGCAATTAATCACCTTATATTTTAATATTTTTCTAGTCTTCTTAGGTATCGGATTAGTTGTACCGGTGTTACCCGTCTATTTAAAGGACTTAGGTTTAAATGGAAGTGATTTAGGTATTCTTGTTGCGGCCTTTGCGTTAGCGCAAATGGTAATTTCGCCATTCGGAGGCAACTTAGCTGATAAATTAGGGAAGAAATTAATTATTTGTATCGGTTTAGTATTATTCGCTGTTTCTGAGTTCATCTTTGCGATGAGCAGCAACTATCCACTTTTGATTGTTTCAAGAATTATCGGTGGTTTCAGTGCAGGTATGGTAATGCCTGGGGTTACAGGTATGATTGCAGATATCTCACGTCCTGAAGATAAAGCGAAAAACTTCGGCTATATGTCAGCAATTATTAACTCCGGCTTCATTTTAGGACCTGGCTTTGGCGGCTTTATGGCAGAGTTCTCTCACCGTTTGCCATTCTACTTCGCTGGGAGCCTAGGTGTCGTAGCATTCTTTTGTTCTTTATTCTTTATCCAAGGTGCAAAACGCGAAACGACAGATGGTTTCCATACAGTTATCGAACCGCAAGATTTAGCTAAAATTAATATCAAAGCTTTTATTACCCCGGTAATCATTACGTTCGTTTTAGCATTTGGACTTGCAGCATTTGAAACACTTTATCCATTATATACTGCAGATAAAGCACATTACGCGCCAAAAGATATTTCTATCGCGATCACAGGCGGTGGCTTAGCAGGTGCGATCTTCCAAATCTTCTTGTTCGATAAATTTATGAAGTACTTTAAAGAATTAACATTTATACAATTATCACTGCTTTATTCAGCAATTATGTTGTTTTTATTGATTGTTGCACATCATTACTGGTCAATTATGATTATCAGTTTTATAGTATTTATCGGTTTTGATATGATACGTCCAGCTATAACGAATTACTTCTCGAATATTGCGGGTAATCGTCAAGGGTTAGCAGGAGGCTTGAACTCTACCTTCACAAGTATGGGGAACTTCGCAGGCCCGCTCGTTGCAGGTACATTATATGATGTGAACTTAGAATTTCCATTGTATATGTCCGTGACAGTCATGTTATTAGGGATTGTGATTATTATGGTTGAGAAGACCATTAGAAAAAGCAGAAAGTTGAAACAAAGTTAGAGTATGATATAGAAAGTGTGCTGTTGTGTTTGCAACAGCATGCTTTTAATTTTTATTTATCTGAAAAATTTGAAAATGACATTGACGAAATGTGTCACTGGTGGTAACCTTAATACAATTCAATCAAATAGAACTCTTATCAAGAGAGGCGGAGGGATGTGCCCGACGAAGCCCAGCAACCATCGTGTAAACGAAGTGGTGCTAATTCACAAAAAGTCATAGACTTTTGAAGATGAGAGAAAGAATGAAAGCTTTCTCTTATTTTAATGAGAAGGCTTTTTTCTTTTGTTAAGGGTGATTTGATAAATATTACATAGGGATGGTGCAGTGGAAATGAAGAAAGTAAGTAGTTTAATCGGGTTATTGGTATTACTGGTCGTACTCGCAGCGTGCGGCAAAGGTGGAGACAAGGAGAAAATCACAGTAGCAGCTTCTCCAGCTCCGCATGGTGAGGTATTAGAACATGCGAAAAAAGCTATGAAAGATAAAGGGTATGATTTAGAAGTTAAAGTCGTTAATGATTATAAAGTACCTAATAAATTATTAGATAAAGGAGACGTGGATGCGAACCTTTTCCAACACGTTCCTTATTTAAAGGCTGAAAGAAAGTCACATGGTTATAAAATTGAAGAAGTCGGTAAAGTCTTCACAACACCAATGGGTGTTTACAGTAAAAAATATAAAAACATCAAAGATATTCCAAAAGGTTCAACAATCTATGTTTCAAACAACCCCGCTGAAGAAGGACGTTTCTTATCTTTCTTCGTTAATGAAGGCTTAGTTAAAATCAAAGATGGCGTGAAAATTGAAGATGCGAAATTCGATGACATTGTTGAAAATAAAAAAGATTTAAAATTCAATAATCAACAAGGTGCAGAGTTCTTGCCAAAAACATATAAAAGCGGTGAAGGTGCTGCTGTTATTATGAACTCAAACTATGCGATTGATAATGGTTTAACACCTTCGAAAGATGCGATTGTGATGGAAAATGAATCATCACCATTTGCGAATATTTTAGCAGTTAAAGAAGGTCATAAAGACGATAAAAAATTCCAAGAACTCATCAAAGTATTACAGTCTAAAGACATGAAAGAATTCATTAAGAAAGAATACGGTAAAGACGTAATACCATATGAAGCGAAGTAAAGGAGTCGAATGAATATGGCTAAATTAGGAATTATTGGTGTAGGACGTGTAGGCAGCCAAGTCTTAACAGATGCACAATATTTAGGACATTTTTCAGAAATTGTCGTGATTGATACGAATGAAAACTTAGCACAAGGTGAAGTGTTGGATCATCATCATATACAAGGTTTGAATCATACACATCGCACAAAAATTCATGAAGGCAGTTATCAAGACTTAGTAGATGTGGATGTGGTGATTGTGTCAGCGAGTGCGGCTTCGACACCAGACATGAAAGATCGTACCTTACTCACTAAAGCGAATAGCGTTATTGTGAATGATGTGTTTAGACAATTATCAGCTGTGACGAAAGAAGCTATCGTCATTTTAATTTCAAATCCAGTGGATGCGATGACGTATCTTGCGCATCAAGCAGGCTACCCATCTGATAAAGTGATCGGTACAGGTACCATTTTAGAGTCAGCACGTTTTCGTACTTTAATTGCTGATCACTACAATGTGGATCCTAAAGATGTAGAAGGTTTTGTATTAGGAGAACATGGTTCACATTGTGTGCCAATCTGGAGTCGCGTGCGTATTCATGGGATTGAATTACCAGAATTTGAACAATTGACAGGTCATGCGCCCATTGATCGTGGAGCGATTTCTACGGCAATTGACGAAGTCGCGTTTGATGTCTTTAAGAAAAAAGGTTGGACAAACTCAGCGATTTCAAGAGCGGCTGTTCAACTTGCACAGTCGATTTTATTTGATGAACATAGTATTGAACCCGTCAGCGGATTAGTTCAAGGTGCTTATGGATTAGTCGATGGTGCATTAAGTTTATTGACACTGGTTGATAGAAACGGTGTGAAACAGCGTTTGCCGATTGAATTGTCTAATGAAGAACAAAAACAATTGGAAGCGGCACATAACTTCATTCAAACTGCGATTGAACAGGGCGAAGCGGCAATTCAAGCACAAGTATAACCGTCATATAAACGAGCAATCTAACATCAGGTTGCTCGTTTTATTTTTGTAATAATTCTTTGATAATCATACTCAATCGTAATATATTGTCATACAAGACGCTGCTTTGTCATTTTATGAGTATGATAAAAAGAGAATATAATTTAATTTAACTTCTGAAAGACAGTTAAAACACTATTGAAAGCTCTTACACAACTCAACTTTATCTCACTACATTTCGTGTCGGTTCTGTTACATATGTTACGTATATTACATTTGTTTTAAATAGCTTACTACCTACCAAAATGTCATGTTTTTTATGTTAATATTGAAATCACGAAATAGAGGTTAAGAGGTATTAGGAATGAGAGCGTTTATTTTATGGGTGTCCGCTGCCATTCTTTCATGTTGTTTGATTTTCTTATTAGTATTAGTCACAAATGAAAATGAACTCGCGAAATTCCAAAATGGAGTATCTACATTTATGCAAAGTGACAAACAGGTCTCATCTGATCATTCAGCCTCAGACGCACCGCCAACATATCGTAAAGCGGCAGGGGGACCATCAACACAACATGCAGACGCAGCGCATAAGAGTGAAGCTGAATCTAGTTCATTATTTGTGATTTCATTAACTTCCATCACAAATGAATTAAGCCATCAATGGCTTCAGCATTTTCCAAAACAAGGCAGTTATGACAACTGAACTCACTTATAGAGTTGAAGTTATGTCAGAACGCCTTGTTTTTTTATGTCATGATTTGTGTTCGCATGCTATATTAAGAGTGAGGTGAACGCAATGAAACAGAAGAAAACAAATGCGATGCGTATTTTAGATCGCGAAGGCATCGATTATGAAATGCGTACATTTAAAATGGGTAAAGATCATATTGAAGGACAAGAAGTCGCAAAACTAATTGGTGCTAATCCAGATCAAGTGTTTAAAACACTCTTATTTATTAACAATAATCACGATCCATATGTGTTTGTGATTCCAGTAGAACATCATTTAGATATGAAACATGCGGCACAAGCAGTAGATGAAAAGAAACTGCATTTGCTTCCGCTAGATGAGTTGACGAAAGTAACAGGTTATATTCGTGGCGGTTGTTCCCCAATTGGTATGAAACATCTATTTCCAACAGTGATTGACCAATCTGCGCAACAACATGAGAAAATATTTGTAAGCGGAGGTCTGCCTGGTGTCCAAATGGGTGTGAATGTTTCAGAATTAATTCAAGCAACGAAAGCAAAAGTAGCGGATGTTGCGACACATGAAGCAAATTAAGATGAGCAGTGTTGATGAGCATTTGCTCATCTTTTTTAATAGTTTATGATTGTTTTTGAATGATTTTGAAAGATTTTGATTGAAAACGATTAAGAAAGCGCTTATAATAAAGAAGAAATGAGGTGGCGATATGATAACGCAGAAACGGTTTGAACTAATCATACAACTATTAAAAGAAAAAGAATTTTTAACACTACAAGAAATAATTGATTTAACAGGATGCAGCGCTTCGACAATTCGCCGAGATTTATCTAAGTTACAAAAAATGGGTAAATTACAACGCGTTCATGGCGGTGCCACGCTCAAAACAACAGCCTTGAGTGAACCGAAAATGTCAGAGAAGAAAGAACGTAATTTACAAGAAAAACGTGAAATCGCAAAAATCGCAGCTGCACAAATTGAAGACCGTGATTGTATTTATATTGATGCAGGGACATCGACTTATGAAATGATAGAACACATTACAGCACAAGAAATTGTCGCAGTTACTAATGGATTAACCCATGTCGAAGCATTATTACAACGTGGAATTAAAACGTTGATTATTGGTGGAGATGTAAAAGCAAGCACATTAGCTTCTGTCGGACCGCGAGCGATTGAAACTTTGAAACATTATCATTTTGATAAAGTTTTCATCGGCATGAATGGGATGAATACAGAAGGTAAATTGACAACACCAGATGAACAAGAAGCTTATGTGAAAGAAACTGCAATGAAAGTGGGACATCATATTTTCGTCTTGCTTGATAGTTCTAAATTCGGACCTACGTATTTTGCATGTGTCAATGTACCGAAAGATGTACCGTTTGAAATTTTGACTTCAACAAAAGCGTTAAAACGTTCAGATATGAAAGCATATCGCAACCATTATTCGATAAGAGGAGTGTAATAAAGTGATCTATACAGTAACTTTCAATCCATCGATTGATTACATTATGAGAGTAGACACGTTTCAAGAAGGCGGACTTAACCGTGCGAAAGAAACGTATAAATTTGCAGGAGGCAAAGGGATTAACGTTTCGCGTGTGCTGAACACTTTAGAAACACCTTCGACTGCATTGGGATTTGTTGGTGGATTTCCTGGGAAATTTATCCAAGATGCTTTACAACAAGCTGGCATTAAAAATGATTTTATTGAAGTAGAAGAAGATACACGTATCAATGTGAAATTAAAATCAGGTCAAGAAACAGAAATCAATGCAGGTGGACCTACTATTTCAAATCAAGCGTTTGAAGCGTTATTAACACAAATTAAAAACACGAATGCTGATGACACTGTTGTTGTGGCAGGAAGTGTACCGAAAAGTATTCCTGATAATGCCTATGAACAAATTGCGAAAATCACACAAAAAACTGGCGCAAAATTAGTTGTAGATGCAGAAAAAGACTTAGTTGAGACTGTATTGCCATATAACCCGTTCTTTATTAAACCGAATAAAGATGAATTAGAAGTCATGTTTGATACAAATATCACTTCTGATAATGATGTAGTGACACACGGAAAAGCTATTCTTGATAAAGGTGCACAAGCAGTGATTGTTTCACTCGGTGGTGAGGGTGCAATTTATATTGATGCTGAACATTGTATTAAAGCTTCTGTACCAAAAGGCAATGTATTAAATACAGTGGGTTCTGGAGATAGTACTGTTGCAGGTATGTTAGCAGGTTTAGCACAAGGTTTTGATGTACATGAAGCATTTCGTAATGCCGTAGCCTCTGGAACAGCAACAGCATTCAGTCAAGATTTAGCAAACAAAGAAATGATAGAAAAAGTACGTTCTGAAATTGAATTAACGGACTTGAAATAGGAGTGAGAAAAATATGAGAATCACTGAATTATTAACGCGAGAGACAATCGCGATGGATTTAGATGCGACATCAAAAGAAGGTGTCATTGATGCTTTAGTAGATCAATTAGACCATGCAGGTATTTTAAGCGATGTCAAAGCGTTCAAAGAAGCGATTATGGCACGTGAAGGGCAAAGTACAACAGGTATCGGTGAAGGGATTGCGATTCCCCATGCGAAAGTTGATGCAGTGAAAAAGCCGGCTATTGCCTTCGGTAAATCAAAAGCCGGCGTAGATTATCAAAGTTTAGACGGACAACCTGCACACTTATTCTTTATGATTGCAGCACCTGAAGGCGGTGCACAAACACATTTAGACGCGTTAGCTAAATTATCTGGTGTCTTAATGGATGACGAGGTCAGAAAATCATTATTAAACGCAGAAACACCAGATGAAGTTTTGGCAATTATTGATCGTGCAGACGATGAAGCACCAGATGAAGAAGAGGAAACAGCGCCAGTTGAAGCGAATAAAGACGCTGAATCTGAAGAGCCATATGTTATCGGTGTGACAGCTTGCCCGACGGGTATTGCACATACGTATATGGCAAAAGATGCTTTATTGAAACAAGCGAAAAAAATGGGCGTCAAAATGAAAGTTGAAACAAACGGGTCAAGTGGTATTAAAAACCGTTTAACTACTGAAGATATTGATAAAGCACAAGGTGTTATTGTTGCAGCGGACGTGCATGTAGAAACAGATCGTTTCGATGGCAAAAACGTCGTAGAAGTTCCTGTTGCTGATGGCATCAAACGTCCAGAAGAATTAATCGACCTTGCTTTAGCAACTGACCGTACACCATTTAAAGCAAGAGAAGGCAGAGGTAAAGGTCAAGCAAGCGGTAAACAAGAAAAACAAAGTGTCGGCAAAACAATTTATAAGCACTTAATGAACGGTGTTTCTAACATGTTGCCACTTGTAATTGCCGGTGGTATTTTAATGGCAATTGTATTCTTGTTCGGACCAAACTCATTCGATCCGAAATCTTCAGAGTATAATGCATTTGCTGAACAATTGTGGAACATTGGTAAGAACAGTGCGTTCTACTTAATTATTCCAATTTTATCAGCATTCATCGCACGCAGCATTGCTGAAAAACCAGGTATGGCAGCTGGTTTAGTCGGCGGTATGTTAGCAATGAGCGGTGACTCTGGATTTATCGGCGGTATTATTGCCGGTTTCTTAGCAGGTTATTTAACAGAAGGCATCAAAGTGATGACGCGTCGTATGCCACAATCACTTGAAGGTTTAAAAACAACATTAATTTATCCGATTTTATCTGTCACTATTACAGGTCTGTTAATGGTGTATGTATTTAACCCACCAGCAGCTTGGGTGAACCATTTATTATTAAACGGTTTAAACAGTTTATCAGGAGCAAACATTATGTTACTTGGTTTAGTGATTGGTGCCATGATGGCCATTGATATGGGTGGTCCATTCAACAAAGCAGCTTACGTATTTGCAACAGCGGCATTAACAGAAGGTAACGCTGCACCAATTACAGCAGCTATGGTCGGCGGTATGATTCCACCGATTGCATTAGCACTTTCAATGTTGTTCTTTAAACGTAAGTTTACAAAAACACAACGTGGTTCAATTGTACCTAACTTTGTGATGGGTGCATCATTCATTACAGAAGGTGCTATTCCATTTGCGGCAGCTGACCCAATTCGCGTAATTCCGTCAATGATGATCGGCTCAGGTATCGGCGGTGCCATTGCACTTGGCTTAGGTTCATCTATCGGAGCACCGCATGGTGGTATCTTTGTTATCTTAGGTACTGACTTCTCCCATTCATTACAAACAATTCTAGCGATTTTAGTCGGCGCAGCCATCTCTGCAGTGATTTACGGATTCCTTAAACGTAAACCGACAGCAGACGAAATTGCCGCATCTGAATCAATGGATGAATAATGAGTTGAATTTTACGAGAATTTAGCGCATTATAGTAAAGGCGTGCTATTAGAAATGACACGCATCACGAATCTAATTTACTGTGGTAGGTAAATGTATATTCGAATAAACAGTTAAGAGAGAGACAGCCTGTTTATCGGGCTGACTCGCTTCTTAGCTGTTTATTTTTATTTGTAAAGAGGTATCATAAAATACCAAAAAAATAACTTGAATTCAGTCTGAAAAAATTACTATTTGAATGGTGATTATGATATGATAATCTTGTTAGATTTTACGCTAGTTGGGAGGTGTCGCTGTGGAAATGGGAAGGATGAACTAGGCATTTGTCACTTTGCTCAAAACGATGCGCTAAACATCATTGCCGTACATAGCGGCATATAACTTGGAGGTGAATCCCTAGCAATAGGGAACTAATTGGATAGTACGACCATAATAAACTTGTTAATATTTATATTTTTAATCGCACTGACTACTGTGTTTGTTGGATCAGAATTTGCTTTGGTGAAAGTCAGAGCTACTAAAATTGAAGAAATGGTTGCAGAAGGCAACGGCAGTGCGGCTGTCGTCAAGAAAATGATTTCAAATCTTGACTACTACTTATCAGCATGTCAGCTCGGTATCACTGTTACATCTTTAGGACTAGGTTGGTTAGGTGAACCTGTCTTTTCTAAATTATTACATCCTATTTTTGAACTGATACCGTTACCCGATGCTTTGAATACAACCATTTCAATCGTTATTTCATTCTTAGTTGTGACATATCTGCATGTAGTATTAGGTGAATTGGCACCTAAAACATTTGCGATTCAGCACACTGAGAAAGTTGCGTTACTTTATGCACGTCCGCTTTATTATTTCGGCTTAATCATGAAACCATTAATTTGGTTAATGAATGGTTCTGCACGAATGATTATACGTCTATTTGGTATTGATCCAGATGAAAACAATGACGCGATGTCAGAAGAAGAAATTAAAATGATTATCAACAACAGCTATAACAGCGGTGAGATTAACCAGACAGAACTTGCTTATATGCAAAACATCTTCTCATTTGATGAGAGACAAGCGAAAGATGTCATGGTCCCAAGAACACAAATGGTCACTTTAAATGAACCTTTTACTGTAGACGAACTATTAGAGACACTTAAAGAATACCAATTCACTCGTTACCCAATTACAGAAGACGGCGATAAAGACCATATCAAAGGTTTTATTAATGTGAAAGAGTTCTTGACAGAGTATGCTTCAGGCAAACCTATCAAGATTGCAAATTATATTCATGAATTACCATTGATTTCAGAAACAACACGCATCAGTGATGCATTAATCAGAATGCAACGCGAACGTGTACACATCAGTTTGGTTATTGATGAATACGGCGGAACTGCTGGTATCTTAACAATGGAAGATATCTTAGAAGAAATCGTGGGTGAAATCCGTGATGAATTCGATGATAATGAAGTGAATGATGTGATTAAATTAAATGATGACACATACCAAATCAATGGTCGTGTGTTGTTAGAAGATTTAACAGATCAATTAGGTATCGAGTTTGATGACTCTGAAGATATCGATACAATCGGCGGATGGTTACAAGCACATAATACAAACTTACAGAAAAATGACTGCGTCGATACGTATTTTGATCGCTGGATTATTTCAGATATTGAAAATCACCAAATCATCACAGTCATTTTAAAATATGAATATAACGCTGAACGTCAGTCTCTTTCAGAAGAAGATGAAGACGATGACAACAATAATAAAAGAAACAAAAGAGATAAAAAAGATAACGATGAATAATCGTAATACTGTCAAATCCCTTTTAGACCGTACTTAAAGTACTAGGTTTAAAAGGGATTTTTTAATGTTTAGACACAAATCCGACATGAATTGAAGTTATAACTTAGTTAATAAATAGTTAATGGTATGATATAAATCGCTCATTTATAATAAGCTTAATCATTACAAAAATAAAATGAAATGAGGGTTTATGATGAATAGTAAAACATATTTATTAGCTACTACACTTTTAGCAACAAGTATCGCTTTAGCAGGTTGTAATAATGAAAAAGATGAACAGCCAAAAGAAAAAACAGAACAGACATCACATGAACATAAACACGATCACCATAAAGTGCTGACAGGTGAATTTAAATCAGGTGAAGAGGAAGTGTCTGGTCACGTTAAAATCGAAAATCACCAAATTAAGTTAACAGATTTTAAATCTGCGAAAGGTCCAGATTTGTACGTCTATCTGACAAAGGACGGCAATATTAAAGAGGGCAAACAACTAGAAATGGTCGACTACAATAAACCTAAACAAACTTTCGACATCAAAGACGCTGACTTAGATCAATATAATGAAGTGACGATTTATTGTAAGAAAGCGCACGTTATCTTCGGTGCCGCAAAAGTAAAATAGAAGGTTAAAGTAATAATTCAACGAGAAGAGAAGTGATTTCATGAAACATTATCTACGTACGATTGAACTCGTAATTTTATTTTTAATTCGTATTATAGCCGGCGGCTACATTTTAGCTCAAGGTTGGGAGAAGTTAACAGGTGGTTTTAAAATAGAACCGCTGATCCCAGTTGTGATTAAGAATGAAGATTCTCCAGTGTGGTTCAAACTCTTTTTTGAACACATCGTCGCGCACAGTGCTCCCGTCTTTAATGTAATTGTACCTTTAGGGGAAATTGCGATTGGTTTAGGGTTAATATTAGGAATTCTGTCACATATTGCAAGTTTCTTTGGCGCCTTTGTTATGCTAAATTATATTTTATCAGATATGATATTTACGTATCCTGTTCAATTAGCACTCTTTATTATATTGTTAATGAATAAAAACTTATTAAAACAAATTTCATTGAGTGCTGTAATCGCATATATTAAAGAAAAAGGTGATACAAGACGTGAACACAATCTTAATCGTTGATGATGAACAAGACATGGTCGACATCTGCCAAACGTACTTCGAATATGAAGGTTATAAAGTATTAACTGCACATAATGGGGAAGATGCTTTGAACCAACTTGACCCATCAATTGATTTAATTATTTTAGACATCATGATGCCGAATGTAGATGGTTATGAAGTGATTAAGAAAATGAAACAACGACAACTGGACATTCCATTTATTTATATGTCAGCAAAAACAAAAGAACATGACACCATTTATGCTTTGACTCTCGGCGCAGATGACTATTTAAAGAAGCCTTTCAGTCCAAGAGAACTCGTGTTACGTGCGAATAATTTGTTGAGCCGCGTTAAGCGCAGTCAGTCAGCACAAACAGCTTTAACTTTTGATACTTTAAAGTTGAATGATCAACAAAAAAGTGTGGAAATTAATGGTGCTGTGGTGAACTTGAGAATTAAAGAATTTGAATTGTTGTGGTATTTAGCAACGCATGAAAATCAAGCTATATCTAAATCGCAATTGTTAGAAGAAGTATGGGGTTATGATTATTACGAAGATGCAAGTACAGTCAATGTACATATTCATCGCATCAGAGAAAAGTTTGAACAATTTCATTTCGATGCTTACACGATTACCACAGTATGGGGTCTTGGTTATAAGTTCGAAAGGAAAGCAGACTAAATGTTTTCAATCAGAACACAAGTGATTATCGGAGTATTATCTAGTGTATTATTGGCCTCTACCATCCTCGGTATTGCTTATAAACTGATGTTGTTCAATGGTCATACCACAGTGTTATTGACAATTAGCGCTATAGTATCGAGTTGTTTAACCTTATTCATCTGCAGTTTCTTTTTAACACCGCTCGTTCAAAAGATTAAACATTTCAATGTCAGAACGAAACAATTCGCAGATGGTAATTACGAGATGGAACCTACGCAATTTACTTCACCGAGAGAAATTAAAGAACTGAGTCACTCTTTTAATAAAATGGCCCATGAGATTACCAAACAAATGGTCCAAATCAAGTCAGAACAACAAGAGAAGTATGAATTGATTCAAAATTTAGCAAATGATTTAAAAACACCGCTCGCTTGTATTATTTCGTATTCAGAAGCATTAAAAGACGGTGTCGTTCACTCACAAATAGATCGTCAGGAAGCCTATGACACCTTAATCAAACAATCTAATCGCCTATCCAAAATGTTTGACGAGTTAACGCATGTCGCAACATTAGATGCTCCGAATACTTATGTAGTAGAAACAATTCAAATCGACCAATTGTTATTGAATATACTCAATGGTTATGAACAACGTATGAAAATAGACAACAGACATTTAGAAGTGAAGTTTTGTGATAAGTTGGCACCTTTCAAACAATATCCGCAACCGTTAGAACGTATCATTACGAACTTAATTGATAATGCGATGAACTTCTCGCCATCAGGTAGTCCAATTTATATTTGTCTTGCTGAAAGCGAAAAACATATCCAAATTTACATCAAAGATAAAGGCATCGGAATTGCGAAAGCAGATATTAAACGTATTTTTGAGCGTACTTTCAGAGTAGAAGATTCTAGAAATTACCATACAGGCGGTTCTGGTTTAGGGTTATACATCACACAAGAACTGGTGAAACAAATCGGCGGTACGATTCAAGTTGAAAGTGAACCTGAAGTAGGAACTACGATGATCGTATCTTTGCCAAAATTATAAAGCAGTAGAAAAGAAAAGCGTAGAAAGTAAAAGTAAGTATTACAGATAAAAGATAAGAACTAATCCCTAATGAATTAGAAAAGAAAAAACAGACAAGGTTGAAGATATAATCACATCTTCAACCTTGTCTGTTTAGTTTTATAAGATATTCACGCTAAATATAAAGTTAAATTAGCCTTGTTGTAATTGTTCGCGACATTTTTCGAATAAAACGTGGTTTTCTAAATGTACGTGTTGTAATGTCGCATTTTCTAACGCAGCTAAACGAGTGTACACTAAACGCCATGTTCCGCAAGCTTCGATAGGCGGTTGGAAATCATTCGTAATTTCATCCATTCTACGTAACAAGTTACCTGTACTGTCATGATCTGCAGTTAAATCTTCGATAATAGCTTCTACGTTATCAACATTCTCACCATTCGCAAATGCGATAAGTTGAGGGAAGTCTTTTTCATCTTCTTTTTGTGTATGTTCTAACATGTTGTTTTTAAATGTTGTATATAAATCTTTTAATTCTAACAAGTACTCATGACTTGGACCGTGAACTTTTGCAAGTTTAGTCACATAAGGCGTTAAGTTTTTGAACTCTTCTTTCATTGGTTCGTGGTATGCATCTTGGATGTATTGAATTAAAGAAGGGATGCTTAAATATTTAGGATTTAAGCCTTGTCCTCCGGCATTTTGTTTACTTGCTTCATCAAGTTCAGCTAATAAATCTTCTAAAACAACTCTTTTTTTATCTTTCGCAGCTTCTTCAATAGAAACTTGGCCGCCACAACAAAAATCTATACCAGAACGTTTGAAGATATCAGCAGTTTTCGGATAGTCTGTCACAACGTTCGCTACAATATCAGTTTTAGTAATCATAATATACGCTCCTTTTCGACTCATCTCCATTATAAGAAGAATAGTGATAAATAAAAACAAAAAGTGTTCTAAATTAAAAGTATTATTGTAATCTTCATAAAAACTTCAAGGAAATTTATTATAAATTTACCCGTATAGAGACTAAAGTAACTTAAAAAAGGAGTGTTAATATTAAAATAAACGTCATAAAAGTTACTTTAAACACTATAAGTGCAAATGAACTTTAAATCAATCGTTTGTGACAAATTTCTGAATAATTGAAAATGATTCCCAATATCAGTAGATTAATAAAAAATATTAAGAAGGAGAGACCATACCGCTTATTAAAACATTTGTAGAACACAAAGTTTGCTTAACAATAAACATATTAAAATAAAACTAAAATCGAAGAAAACAACAATTTATGTATAAATACATTTATGACAAAATTAAGAACTAATTGAGAATGATATTTACTATCAATTACTGCAGGCGTATTCTGAAGTTGAGAGTCGAAGTTACTGAGGAGAGAAATCGGGATGAAAAATCCATACAGTAGATTGTCGAAGGTCTTAGTAACAATTTTAGTCGTCGTATTCGGTATTTTGCTAGCTGGTGGTTGGTTGATATTTAAAAATGAAGCGCCTCGTCCAACAAAAGTGGTGAACGAAAGTGGACAGACGGTCATTTCTAAATCCGAACTAATCAGTGGTCAAGCCATTTATGAAAAATATGGATTGACGGATTATGGTTCATATTTAGGAAACGGATCTTATTTAGGTCCTGATTATACTGCAGAAACATTGCATCATTATTTAAAAGGGATGCATTACTATTATGCTGAACATCTTTATGATAAACCTTTTAAACAATTAAACCAAATGCAAAAAGCAGGCATTGAAGACAAAGTTAAAAAAGAAATACGGGTGAATCGCTATTCAAAAGCTAAAGATGAACTTGTATTAACAGATGCACAAGTTGCAGGCTTGAATTATGTCAGAGATTATTATCATAATGAGTTTGTGAATAATCCCAAGCAAGCAGGGTTACCACAAAATATGATTGATCAAATCAAGACAGATGATTATATGGTCAAAGGGAATAAAATTGAGCATTTGAGTGATTTCTTCTTCTGGGGTGCATGGTTATCTTCAACAGACCGTCCAGATAGAGATTTCTCATATACAAACAACTGGCCATTTGATGAACAAGCGGGTAATACAATGCCAAGTGAAGCATTGATATGGTCAGCAATTTCCGTTGCGATATTAGTCGCTGGTGTTGCGATTATTATTTACTTCCAAAGACGTTATCAATTCGACATGGAATCAACATATGATAGTGAATGTCGTTTACCTGAAATTAAAATTCAAGATACAATTTCATCAAGTCAGGCCAAAACAGCCAAATACTTTGTGATTGTGATGGTGCTGTTTTTAATTCAAATCTTATTAGGTGAATTAATGGCCCATTATTATGTGGAAAATGAATTCTTTGGTATTCCGCTTCAAAAACTATTCCCATTCAACATCGCGAAGACATGGCACTTGCAGTTGGTGATCTTCTGGGTGGCTACAACATGGCTTGAGACAGGGATCTATGTTGTGCCGAGGGTGCTCGGTAAAGAGCCTAAACATCAAGGTAAATTAGTCGATATCTTATTCGTCGCATTATTGATTGTTGCTGGCGGTAGTATGATAGGTGAATGGGGCAATATTCTTGGCTGGATTAACGATAAATGGTGGTTATTCGGTCATTTCGGTTGGGAATATATTGAGCTTGGTAAATTCTGGCAAATTTTATTTATCATCGGTATGGTGCTATGGATGATTATTTTAGCCAGAGGCTTCATCCCAGCGATTAAAGATGGCAGCGAACAACATCGTAAACGTTTAATCTTACTCTTGTTTATTGGCGCAATCGCAATTCCAATGTTCTACTTAGCATCACTCTTTATTATGCCTAACTCACATGTCACTTTCGCAGATTATTGGCGTTGGTGGATTGTACACTTATGGGTAGAAGGCATCTTTGAAGCTTTTGCGGTTATTTTAATTGGTTTCTTAATGGTAGATATGAAATTAACGACAATACATTCTACAATTCGTGCATTGTACTTCCAAATCATATTATTACTTGGTACAGGTATTGTAGGAATGGGGCACCATTATTACTGGCAAGGCGACCATTCAATTTGGTTAGCATTAGGTTCAAGCTTCTCTGCTTTAGAAGTTGTACCGTTATGTTTATTAATTTGGGAAGCTTACACCCATTATCGTGTTTATAAATTCAGTAAAATTGAATTCCCATACAAAGGTACATTAATCTTCTTAGCTTCTACAGGATTATGGAACGCAATTGGTGCGGGTGCACTAGGATTCTTGATTAATGCGCCAGCCATTAACTACTTTGAACACGGAACACAGTGGACATCTGCGCACGCACATGGCTCAATGGCCGGTGTGTATGGTATGTTCTCAATTGCGATTATGTTATATGTATTAAGAAGTATTACTAAACCTGAATTCTGGACGAAGAAAGTTGAAAAATGGATTTCTATTTCATGTTGGTTATTAAATATTGGTTTAGCTGGCATGGTTTTTATGACATTGCTTCCAGTAGGTTATATTCAACTTACAGATGCATTGAAACATGGTTACTGGCATGCAAGATTGACAGAGTTCTATCAAAAAGACTCAGTCTTTTGGTTATTATGGGGCAGATTGCCTTGGGACTTAATCTTCACAGCCGGTGTAGTTATTTTGCTTGTGATCACAGTTCGTGCAGTCATGCATCTTAAAAAAGTTAAAAATAATGAATATCAAAATAAAATCTGATAGACAGTAAATAGCTTTCACATAAGCGGAAAAAGTAAAAATAAGGACAGTACAGAGTTTCGCGCTCTGCACTGTCCTTTCGTTATATATGAACTTGAATTAAGTTATTTTAACGTACCGATTTTAACGTCATCAGGGTGCTTACCTTGGCGTAAGTCCTGATTTAACTGATCGATTTTTTTAACGTCTTTATCTCGTAATTCAAAGTCAATTGCTTCAAAGTTTTCGCTGATTCTTGAAGGAGTTTGAGACTTAGGAATCACAATTCTATCATGCATTAAATGCCAATTTAAGATGATTTGCGCAGGTGTTTTTTCATATTTTTCAGCTAGCTTTGCGATAACCGGATCTTCAAATAAACCACGTCCACGCATTAAAGGCATCCAAGCGGTAACTTTTATACCATGTTTATCACAGAAGTCTTGTAAGTCTTGTTGGTTTAAGTATGGGTGGAATTCGATTTGGTTAACCGCCGGCACAATTTCAGTATGTTCCATTAATTTTTCTAAGTGATGTTGTTGGAAGTTGCAGACACCGATTGTTTTAACGCGTCCTTCTTTATAAAGTTCTTCCATTGCTTGATATGTTTCAATGAATAAGCCGTCTGCTTCGCATGGCCAGTGAATTAAAAACATATCTAAATAATCCACACCAAGATTCTCTAATGATTTTTCAAAGTAAGCTTTTGTGCTGTCATAACCTTGATAATCATTCCATAACTTAGTCGTAATAAAGAGATCTTCACGGGGGACTTTACTTTTTTTAATTGCTTCACCTAATTCTTTTTCGTTGAAATAGAAATAAGCGGTATCAAAAGCACGATAGCCAGAATCTTCAGCAGCTTTGACTGCAGATTCCATATGCTTTTCGTCAATTTTGTAGACTCCTAAACCTATACGAGGAATTTTCACATCGTTATTCAACTTTACTTTCCTTTTCAAGATGATTCGCACTCCTTCTACTTTTTCTTCATTATATCAAACCAAAGATATGTAATACTATTAAAGAGAAAATGATGCGCAATTTAATTAAAGGTTATTTAATCAAATGAAATAAAAAAACAGCAACACCATTGAATGATGTTGCTGCAAGTCGTATGTTAATACACATTAAGTATTAAGACTTATTTTCTTTTGTTTTTGTGGATTGCACCCAAGATTAATGAAAGGATTACAATTAATAAAATTGTACCGATTAATGCTGGGAAAATCGCAATGCCGCCTAGTGATGGACCCCAATCACCGAAGATTGCTGAGCCAAGCCAAGCGCCGACAATACCAGCAATAATGTTACCTAAGATTCCTCCTGGAATATCTTTACCTAAAATTGCGCCGGCTAACCAACCGATTAGGCCTCCGACGATAATCATTAATATTAATCCCATAATAGTAGCCTCCTAATTCAATACTGACAATACTTTTTTATTGTGCTTGTTAATGTTTACCACTAATACATGATAAGTAATCATCTTAAATCAATTTTTTAAAAAAGGTTTTGTCCACAAGATAAATAAAATTAATATTAAGTAAATAATTAGGTAAACATACCAGAAAGGAGTTAATAAATTCATTACAAGAAATGAAATAATAATTAATAATGTGCCGATTGTCAGTGATTTAGGCTTATTCTTCATGAAATGACTACGAAAGCTTGTATCTTCAGAGCTTTCAAAAATGGTTAAGAAGATGAAAGATGCTCCGATTAAGAAGAAAACAGGTGCTAAATATGGAACGGACATATAATAAGATTTTTCACTCGTATTGAATACGATGAACAAAGAAAGACTCAATAAAGTAAAGACAATAAAAGCCATGAATTTCTGTGTCGTAAAGACAATGGGCTTAAATTTTCGATCAGTCAACAGTGCGAGTAATGTCCAAATTAATATAAACGCAACCATCGCATGCGAAATAAAATCATACTTTCCGATGACGATAAGATTAATCACACTGTTTATTGAAACTGCAATAAGAATCGTACTTAATTTGACTTGATTGTTAGATTGTAAATACATATCAATCAAAATGGAAGCTGATATAATCGCAATGTTGATAATTATGTAGATGAGCATAGGGTGCGTCTCCTGACTTCTAATATTCACTGGAATATTATACCAATTTCAGTACATTTAAGCATTTGAAAACACTTTAAAATTAAAAAAGCTCGGGCATTCTGCAGCCCGAAACTTATACACCTTTCATATTACTCCAAAGTAATGTATGCAATTGTGGTAAAACATAGACTTGGTTCATATCATTGCTTTGCATAACCTTATCTACAAGATTTTCGTAACGTTCAAGCAAACGTGCTGTATGATTTTCTACTTCATCATCTAAGTAAGGATTGCCGACTTGTAAATAAAATGGGAGATCTGGATAACGATGATGTATATATTTAGCGAATTCATAGTCGTCATCATCAAAAACGACAACTTTAAGATTTAATGTTTCTTTAACACATTGTTCAATTACTTCATCAAGTATTTGTATGTTTGGTTTCATACCTGAGCTCGGTGGTTTAGGACTGATTGTTAAATCATTGATTTGGCGCATCCACGGTTGGAAACGACTTCCTTGTGTTTCTAATGCACTTTCAATGTTCTTTTCTTCAAAGAGATCCACTAAATCTTGAATACCTTTAATTAATGCAGGATTACCGCCTGAAATTGTGACATGATTAAAGCAATCGCCGCCGATTTCATAAAGTCGGTCATAAATTTCTTCTGCAGTCATCATTTGAATTTCATCTTTCATACTGCCATCCCAAGTGAAACTGGAATCACACCAGCTGCATCGATAATCACAGCCAGCAGTTCGTACGAACATTGTTTTACGTCCGATGACACGGCCTTCACCTTGAATGGTCGGTCCGAAAATTTCTAATACAGGAATTTTAGCCATGACGGAACTCCTTAGGACGATAAACCACATAGCTAGATGGAGTTTCACGTAAATAGACTTGTGCACATTTTGGACGGTTCGGCTGTTTCTCTAAAATTTCTTCTGTAAGTTGGCAAATCGTTTGTGCGACCACTTCAGTAGATGGCATTTTATCTTTGAACTGCGGTAAATCATTTAATAAATAATGATCGAACTGCTCATGAATTTGTTTTTTTAATGCTGCAAAGTTGATTAAGAAACCGCTATGATCAAGTTCGTCACCAACGATAGTTAAATTAACGAAATAAGTGTGACCATGCGTACGTACACATTTACCTGCATCTTCGCAAGGGATATAGTGTGCAGCTGCAAAATGGAAATCTTTATTTAATTCGAAAGCATAGGGATGGGCAACTGTTGGATAAATTTGTTGTAACAAAATCAGTTCACTCCTTTTTCTGCTAAATAAGCATTTAAACCACGTGCGCGTAATTGACAAGCCGGACATTCACCGCAGCCATCTGCGATAATCCCGTTATAGCAAGTCAATGTGTTATATCTTACATAATCTAAGACACCAAGTTCGTCACTTAATGCCCAAGTTTCTTTTTTGTCTAACCACATTAATGGTGTATGAATGACAAAGTTTTTATCCATCGATAAATTCAATGTGACATTCATGGATTTCACAAAATCATCGCGACAATCCGGATAACCAGAGAAGTCTGTTTCACAGACACCTGTAATAATGTGACGTGCTTTAATCTGATAAGCTAACGCGCCCGCAAACGATAAAAATAATAAGTTACGTGCTGGAACGAAGGTGTTTGGTACACCATCATCAGTATCTTCAATTTGTAAATCATGTTGGGTTAACGCATTCGGTGTGAGTTGAGATAATAAAGACATGTCTAAAATGTGGTGCTTTAATCCTTGTTCTTGTGCGATTTGTTTAGCGACTTCAATTTCAGTATCGTGACGTTGACCGTATTGGAAAGTCACAAGTTCTACTTCTTTGAATTTTGCTTTCGCATAAAAGAGACAAGTCGTACTGTCTTGTCCGCCGCTGAAAACGACGAGTGCTTTATCATCATCAAGTTTATGGGGTGCCATAAGTCAATCTCTCCTTTAAAGTGATGACCTAGCTCGATCAATAAAAAAACTCGAACGCTAAAGTGCGTGTATCTTGATGATTCAAAATAACGCTTTTAGGTTCGAGTTGATATAGACAATGACGTAGTATATTGACTATCTCTATAAAAGATAGACGATTGAAAGTAAAAGTCTAGTTTTTTATAGAGGGTATCAGCTAGGAACCTCTGTGTTTCTATGTCGATAGATAGAATAATATATTTCCTAAGTAAAATCAAGGTGTCTCTGCTTCTGCTATTACAAAATCGTGTGACATCTTGTAAAATGAAGTTAAAAGCATTGTTCGACGAAACAAATAGAATGTTGAGTAAGGGGACAAGTTGAGTATGATTATAATGATAGATAACAAAGACTCATTTACATATAACTTAGTAGATTATCTGAAGACAGAAAGTAATGAACGTGTGACAGTTATCGATGTAGATGACGTAGATATAGAAACATTAAAAACAATGCAGCCGCATGCGATTGTGATTTCCCCAGGTCCAGGAAGTCCAAGTGATTATCCGATTTTACATGAAGTCCTTAGCACGTTTGAAGATAGTGTACCTATTTTAGGTGTGTGCTTAGGATTTCAACTCATTGTTGAACATTACGGTGGTGCTATTATTCATAGTTCGCGACCTGTACACGGACACACCACGCTGATTACCACAAATGAGCAAGGTATTTTTGCGGGGTTACCTAAACAATTTCATGTGATGCGTTATCATTCCTTATGTGCAGATACATTGCGCATGCCAAGTACGCTAGAAGTCACAGCATATAATGAAGAGCAAATTGTGATGGCAGTGGCGCATAGAAGTTATCCGATTTATGGTGTGCAATATCATCCTGAATCTATATTGAGTGAATATGGCCATGCGCAAATTCGACTATTTCTTCAACAGGCAGGTGAAAACATTGCGCGCGCACTTTAATTATCGATATTACACAGATGAAACAGATTATAAGCAGTACCAATATTGTTTCAAGACAATTCTTTATCAAAAGATTGCTTATGATTTAAATGAGGTACATGAAGTCATTGATTTTGCTGAACAAGCACATCAGGCAGGTCATTTTGTTTGTCTGTATTTACCTTACGAAGCGGCACCTGCCTTTAATTCTGAAATGGCAGTACATCTACCAGAAACTTCCAATTATGTTTATGCGGCAGCCTATATATTTGAAGCACCTGAAACAAGGGAAGAAGTAAAAGATAAGGCTGTATCAGCACGTCCGCACTTTCATTTTCGTTTGTCGAAGCCAACTATGATTCAACATATCCAACAAGTTCAAGATGCGATTGTAGAAGGGAATACATATCAAGTGAACTATACAACACGTATGTATGATCGTATCCGTATGCCTATCAGCGAAATGTATGATTATTTAACACAAAGCAGTCACGGTAACTATACAGCGTTGCTTGATACAAATGAATTACAAATCGCCTCGATTTCACCTGAATTGTTCTTTCAAAGAGGTTCTTTTAAAACGATGGAGGACGTGGTATTAAGTAAACCGATGAAAGGCACTATGCCAAGAGGGAAAGATAAAGCAGAGGATGACTATTATTATCAACAACTCGCACAATCTAAAAAAGATCAAGCTGAAAATGTGATGATAGTAGATTTATTACGTAATGATATTGCACGTATTTCAAAACCAGGCAGTGTGAAAGTGTATCAACCGTTTCATATTGAACGTTATCAAACTGTCTTTCAAATGACGAGTATGGTCACAGGACAATTACCGCAAGCAACGTCATTACAACGTATTTTGACTGCACTATTTCCATGCGGTTCGATTACTGGTGCACCTAAATTAAATACGATGCGCTATATTAAAGCATTAGAAGGCACACCGCGACATGTATATTGTGGTACCATCGGGTTAATGATTCCAAACGGTCCCTCAATATTTAATGTACCGATACGTACGGTGCAATATATTGAAGACGAAGCAGTCTATGGTGTAGGTGCAGGTATTACGATTGATTCAGATCCAGAAGCAGAAGTCGCAGAGTTTGAAGCGAAAACTAAAATATTGGAGTGATAATGATGTACTTATTTGAGACAATGCGTTTATCAGAAGGTAAAATTCCACGTCGAGATTATCACAAAGCACGTATTTTACAGTCAGCTAAGGAGCTTTCTATTCCATTACCTGAAATTCAGTGGGAAGCATTTATCGCAGATATTAAAAAGGAATATCCAACAGGCACTTATCGTTTGAAAGTCATGGCAGATGAATCTGGCGAATTGACTTATCAATGTGTCGACTTACCTGAAAAAAGTAGTTTCACTGCTCAAGCGCAATTGATGCGTTCGGATTACCCAAAGTGGCAATACGTTAATAAAACGTCTCATCGTGAACATGTAGAACATCTTCATGAGACAGATGTTGTTCTTTTTTATAATCTGCAAGGTAAAATTTTAGAGTTTGATATCGGTAATGTGCTGATCAAAGAACAAGGTAAATACTACACACCTTGTTTTAATAATGACTTCTTAAAAGGGTGCATGCGTGCACAGTTATTAGATGAAGGTAAAGCAGAAGAAAGAGATTATACAATAGATGAGTTGAGAGAAAAATTGGAGGCACATGAAGCGGAGCTTTTCTTGATAAATAGCTTGCGAGAGGTTGCCGAGATACAGATTAATCTTTAAAATTAAGTATGATTAAACTTATAAGTAGCAGAAGGGTTTAAAAAGGTGGCAGCATGATTGGAATAGTCCTGATAATAATCATTGTGGTAATTTGGGTTGCGAAGCGGCTGGCACGCTATTTCCTACAACAGCAGAAACCTTTAGCAGCAAAAGCCGTCGTAGGTATAATGCTGCTTATCCAACTCGTGCTCGTATATTACTTTATGAAGATGATGATGACGTATATTTTAAGGTTACTAAATATCTTTTATAATCAATGAAGACCAGAGGTGCATTATGAAAATTTATAGTCAAGGTGACAAAGCAATTGTGGTTTCTGTGGAGAAAGAAGTCACGCAACATACAACAGAAGACCTGTTAGCATTACGTTCGTATTTATTAGAACAAAACTATCCATTTATTACAGAAATCGTGCCGACTGAATCTGATATGATGATTGTCTATAATGCGCGAGATATGATGAAACATCATCATATTACATCACCATTCCAATATATGACGGATTTACTGCACTCTATCAAAATCGAAGTCAGACATGGGGATGCTGTAAAAATGCCTGTAGAATTACCTGTCTACTATGGTGGCGAATACGGTCCGGATTTAGCAGAGTTGGTAGAATACTTCGGAATGAGTGAAGAAGAATTTATTTCATTGCATGCGAATAAAACATACTTCGTATCGATGATGGGCTATTCACCAGGATTCCCGTATCTAACAGGATTAAATGAACGTATTTATGTTAACCATACAGGAGATGAACAAAAATTTATTCCAGCAGGATCTGTCATCCTTGAAGGAAAGAAATGTGGTGTAGTCACAACTGATACATACGGTGACTGGCTTGTTATCGGTTATACACCTGTCCGTTTATTCAACCCAGAAAAAGAAGACTTCACTTTATTGAAGTTAGGTGATACTGTACGGTTCAAACCAGCTGAACCTGAAAATGAAAGTGAAGGAGGCAGTGAATCATGTCAATCATAATAGAAAATCCAGGACTTTTTTCAAGTTTCCAAGACTTTGGACGACAAGGTTACGAGCATGATGGCGTTATTCCTGGCGGTGCAATTGATTTCTTAGCACATGAAATTGCGAATCGCTTGGTTGCGAATGATAAAAATGAAGCAACGTTAGAGATGACGACAAAAATGGCGCGTATTCGCTTCACTGAGCCGACTTTAATTGCACTTTCTGGCGGCAACTTCAAAGCATGGACACAAAACATGCGCATTTTGCCGAACAAATTGTATTTAGTAGAAAAAGGAGATGTCCTACAGTTCTCTGAATCTAACCGTACATCTCGTGTTTACTTAGCAATCGGCGGCGGGGTAGAACTTGAAGAGTGGCTAGGTTCAACTTCAACAGACTTCCTATCTAAAATAGGTGGTTACGAAGGACGCGCATTGCAAGCAGGTGATGCGATTAATATGAAACGTAACTATACTAAACGTCATCTGAAATTATTTGATAACTTGAAGGTTACACATAAAACGGATTGGGGTATTGATGGTTATGCACTTTCTTTCAACTATATGTCTGATATGTTCCATGTAGTGTTAAATAAAGGAGCAGAGGACTTTGATGAAGAAACTTTAAATCGCTTTACATATGGTGAATATAAAGTAACCAGCAAAGCGAACCGTGCAGGGATGATTCTAGAAGGCGATCCAGTAAAGGCCTTTTATGAAGACATGCCGCCACATCAATCTGTAAAACGTGGTACGATTCAAGTGAAACGTGATGGTTCACCAATCATCTTATTAAATGACCACTATACATTAGGAAGCTATCCGCAATTAGGTACAATTGCGAGTTATCATTTAACAAAACTTGCGCAAAAACCACAAGGTGCGCGCTTAAAGTTCCAATATATTGATATTTATACTGCAGAAAATAACTTAATGAAATACAGCAGTTGGTTACAACAGCTATTCCATGGTATTGAATATCGTATGATGCAAGAAATGAATAAATAACATGACACATTAATTTAAATGTATTCAACTGAGAAAGCTGGTTACTTTCTCAGTTTTTTAATGTGCAAAATGCACAATTACATTCTAAGGCTGGAGTCTGATTTAATCGTGTGTGATTTCCTGTATAATTTTATAATATTAACGCGAATTCAAAATAAAAGTGAACAAGCTTAACATGCATGATGAAAGTATTTTATCTTTTCTTAGCAATAAATTAACATAGAAAAAATATAGTATAATATGTCAATTTTGGATAGGTTTTCGCTTGAAATGTCGTGTGAAATGTTCTATATTTAGTTACTGTACTACGTAATTTTTGTTACAATAGTGTTACAAAGAAGTAGGCAATGTAAATTTTTGATGAATATAAATTAGAGCAATTTAAATGAAAAATGACGCAATTATTGAAAATACAGAGATAAGAAGCAGCACGAGACTGCTTCGCTTTTAATTGATTGGCCATTGAGCAGCAATCTTTTCTATAAGAAACATTAAAAAGTAGACGGGAAATGGTACTGTTTGATGATTGATTGAATACTAAATAACAATAACGGGGGAGACACACATGAGTCTGCAGAAAAAGAAAATAAGCATTTTTGTCTTTTTCTTACTCACTGTTTTAACAGTTAGTTTGAAGACCTATTTTGCTTATTATGTTGATTTTTCTTTAGGAGTTAAGGGATTAGTCCAAAATTTAATTTTGTTAATGAATCCATACAGCTTACTCGCATTAACACTTAGCGTATTCTTGTTCTTTAAAGGTAAGAAGGCGTTTTGGTTTATGCTCATCGGCGGATTCTTATTAACTTTCTTGCTTTATGCAAACGTTGTTTACTTTAGATTCTTCTCAGACTTTTTAACATTCAGTACTTTAAACCAAGTAGGTAACGTTGAGTCTATGGGAGGCGCAGTATCTGCGTCATTCAAATGGTATGATTTCGTGTATTTCTTAGATACAATTATCTATCTGTTTATTTTGATCTTTAAATCAAAATGGTTAGATACACGTACTTTCAGCAAGAAATTTGTTCCAGTCGTAATGGCAGTTTCAGTTGCTTTGTTCTTCTTGAACTTAGCATTTGCAGAAACAGATCGTCCTGAATTATTAACTCGTACATTCGACCATAAATACCTAGTTAAATATCTTGGACCATATAACTTCACAGTTTATGATGGTGTGAAATCAATTCAAAACCATCAAGAGAAAGCAATGGCTTCTGAAGATGATTTAACAAAAGTATTGAACTACACAAAACAAAGACAAGCAGAAGTAGAACCTAATCCGGAATATTACGGTGCAGGTAAAAAGAAAAATATTATTAAAATTCATTTAGAAAGTTTCCAAACTTTCTTGATTAACAAAAAAGTCAATGGTAAAGAAGTGACACCTTTCCTTAACAAATTGTCTTCAGGACAAGAAGGTTATAAATATTATCCAAACTTCTTCCACCAAACTGGACAAGGTAAAACATCAGATGCGGAATTCACAATGGATAACAGCTTGTATGGTTTACCACAAGGTTCAGCGTACTCATTGAAAGGTTCTAATACGTATCAATCATTACCAGCAATTCTTGATCAAAAACGCGGCTACACAAGCAACGTTATGCACGGTGACTACAAAACATTCTGGAACCGTGATCAAGTTTACAAACATTTCGGTATTGATAAATTCTACGATGCGACTTACTACGATATGAGTCCTGAAAACATTGAAAACTTAGGATTGAAAGATAAACCGTTCTTTAAAGAATCAGCAGAATATCAATCTAAAATGAAAAAACCATTCTATTCACACTTGATTACATTGACAAACCATTATCCATTCACATTATCACCAGATGAAGCGGGAATTGAAAAACCTAACACTGGCGATGCGACAGTAGATGGCTATGTACAAACAGCAAACTACATGGATAGTGCTTTAGAAGAATATATCAACGAATTGAAGAAAAAAGGTATCTATGATGACTCAGTGATTGTCATCTACGGTGACCACTATGGTATTTCTGAAAACCATAATAAAGCAATGGAAAAATTATTAGGTGAAGAAATTACACCAGCGAAATTTATGGACTTGAACCGTACTGGTTTATGGATGAAAGTGCCTGGTAAAGAAGGCGGCGTTGACAACACTTACGGTGGACAAATCGACGTAATGCCGACATTACTTCACTTAGAAGGTATCGATACTAAGAACTTCTTAATGTTAGGTACAGATTTATTATCTAAGGATCATAAACAAGTCGTACCATTCAGAAACGGTGACTTTATTACACCTGAATATAAATATGTGAATGGTAGAGCATTTGATAATAAAACAAATGAACCATTAGAAAAAGAACCTGCTGACTTAGAGAAAAATAAACAACAAGTTGAAAAAGACTTAGAAATGAGCGACAGTGTTCTTAATGGTGACTTATTCAGATTCTACAAAAATCCGGATTTCGATAAAGTAAATCCATCTAAATATCAATATAAAACAGGACCTAAAGGTTCTCAGAAAAAATAAACAATGACTTAGTCATTTCAACAGCGGGTGAATCCTCTTATGGATTTGCCCGCTGTATTTTTTTGGTGCGAACCTTTACAAAACTTACACAATTATCCGCTTAAGATGAACCTGTAACAGTATCTTTTGACGTGCAAAGGGTGTATAATATATAGAACTGAAAATTGAGATAAAGGTTGAAAACTCAATTAAATGAACGGACTGAACATAAGTGGAGGCATGACATGGAAGCGTATAAAATTGAACATTTACATAAATCCTATGCAGATAAAGTGATTTTTGATGACTTGCACTTATCTGTTTCAGCACATGAACGTATCGGACTTGTAGGGATTAACGGTACAGGTAAAAGTACATTACTAAAAGTCATCGCAGGGCTGGATGATGACTTTGAAGCAGAAGTGAATTGTCCGAATGATTATCGCATTCGTTATTCTTCTCAAAAGCAAGATTTAACGAAAGACAGAACAGTGCTGGAAGAAGTTTTGAGTGCAGATACAGATACGGTGAAGTTAATCAGAGACTATGAAAAAGCAGTACAAGAGTATAGCCAAACGCAAAATGACCAAAACTTAAACCACATGATGAAAATGCAAGAGGCGATGGACCAAGCAGAAGCATGGGACTATAGTGCAGAAGTTAAAACGATTTTATCTAAACTCGGTATTCATGATACATCTGTATCGGTTAAATCGTTATCAGGCGGCCAACAAAAACGTGTCATTCTAGCAAAAACATTAATTGAACAGCCAGACTTATTATTACTAGATGAACCGACCAACCATTTAGATTTCGATTCAATAAAATGGTTGATCAACTACGTAAAACAATATCCACATACTGTGTTGTTTGTAACGCATGATCGTTATTTCTTAAATGAAGTTTCAACACGCATTATTGAATTGGATAGAGGCAAATTAACGACTTATCCAGGTAACTATGAAGACTATATTGCGATGCGTGCTGAGAACGAACAAATAGAGCAGCAACAAAACCAAAAAGCACGTGCTTTATATAAACAAGAACTTGCTTGGATGCGTGCAGGTGCAAAAGCAAGAACAACAAAACAACAAGCACGTATTAATCGCTTTAGTGATTTAGAATCACAAGTAAAAAATCAAACGACACGTGAAAGCGGACAATTGAATCTAGCGCATTCTCGTTTAGGTAAACAGGTCTTTGAATTAGATGATGTATCTAAACGTATTGCGGATAAAACGTTATTTGAACATGTGACGCAAATCATACAAAACGGTCAACAAATCGGGATTGTCGGACCTAACGGTGCAGGCAAAACGACGTTGTTAAATATCCTTGCTGGTGAAGATACTGACTTCAGTGGAGAACTGAAAATCGGCCAAACAGTCAAAACAGCTTACTTTAAACAAACGGATGAACGTTTAGATAGAGATATCCGTGTGATAGATTTCTTAAGAGAAGAAAGTGAAGTTGCGAAAGAAAAAGATGGTACGACGGTGTCAGTAACACAATTGTTAGAGCGTTTCTTATTCCCAAGTGCTACACACGGTAAAAAAGTATATAAACTTTCCGGTGGCGAACAAAAACGCTTGTATTTACTAAGATTATTGGTTCATCAACCGAATGTATTGTTGCTTGATGAGCCGACAAATGACTTAGATACTGAAACGCTAACTATTCTTGAGGACTATATCGCAACTTTCGGCGGCACAGTTATTACTGTCAGCCATGATCGCTATTTCTTAAATAAAGTTGCACAGGAATATTGGTATGTGCATGACGGTCAAATTGAGCGTGTTATTGGAAGCTTTGAAGACTATGAAGCTTATAAGCAAGAACAAGAGAAACAACAAGCAGTTGCTAAAGCTCAACCAAAAGTTCAAAAAGAAAGACAACGTAAGGGATTGTCTTATAAAGAAAAACGTGAATACGATACGATTATGGAACGTATTGAAGAGACTGAAGCGCGTCTAGAAGTGATTGAACAAGAGATGGTAGACGCAAGTGATGATTATGCGAAAATTCAAGAACTGAATACTGAAAAAGAAGCATTAGAATCACAATATGAAGAAGACATGACACGATGGAGCGAATTAGAAGAATTAAAAGAACAATAAGGGGTCAATTTTATGGAAACGACATTATCGCATTATTTTGGATATAAAGATTTCCGTCCAGGACAAAGGGAGATTATTTCCAAAATACTAGATAAAAAGAATGTGCTAGGGGTGTTACCTACTGGCGGCGGTAAATCATTATGTTATCAAGTGCCTGGATTGATAATGGGCGGCGTGACAATTGTGATCAGCCCATTAATTTCATTAATGAAAGACCAAGTCGATCAATTAAAAGCGATGGGCATTAACGCTGCATTTTTAAACAGCAGCTTATCGCAAAAAGAACAACGAGCGATTGAAGAAGATTTACGTCAAGGTAAGATTCAATTCTTATACGCGGCGCCTGAACGTTTTGAGAATCGTCAATTTATGCAGTTGTTATTCGGATTAGATATTCACTTAGTTGCTTTTGATGAAGCACACTGTATTTCTAAGTGGGGACATGATTTCAGACCAAGTTACCAACAAGTCATTGATAAAGTCCTTTGCTTGCCGCAAGAATTTGCGATTGCTGCTTTAACCGCAACAGCTACTGTTGAAGTACAAAAAGATATTATGGAACGCCTGCATATCTCAGGCGCGAACCGAGTAAAAACAAGTATCAAACGTCCTAATTTAGTCTTTAAAGTCAATCCGACATATCAGAGGCAAAAATTTGTGATGGATTATGTCAAAGCACACAAACAACAAGCAGGGATTATTTATTGTTCAACAAGAAAACAAGTTGAAGAACTTCAACAAGTATTTGAAGATCAAAATATCAGCAGTGCCATTTATCATGCAGGTTTAACGAATAAAGAGCGTGATGAAGCACAAAATGATTTTGTCTTTGATCGCATTAAAGTTGTAATTGCGACGAATGCGTTTGGTATGGGGATTGATAAATCTAACGTGAGATATGTCATTCATTACAATATGCCAGGAGATTTAGAATCTTATTATCAAGAAGCTGGACGTGCAGGACGTGATGGCTTAACAAGTGAATGTATCTTACTGTTTAGTGAACGTGATATTAATCTGCATCAATTCTTTATTTCATCTTCTAAGGGTGATGATGACTATAAAGAAAAAATGGGCGAGAAGCTCAATAAGATGATTCAATATACCAAAACAAAAAAGTGTCTAGAAGCTACATTGGTTCATTATTTCGAGCCAAATGAAAAATTAGAAGAATGTGGCCGCTGCAGTAATTGTCGTAATGAAAATAAAACGTATGATATGACGAATGAAGCGAAGAAAATCATCAGTTGTGTGGTGCGTATGGGTCAACAAGAGACTTATGGTGTGATTATTCAAGTGCTGAGAGGCGAGTTGTCTGATTACATCAAGTATAACCAATATGACAAATTATCAACTTTCGGTATTATGAAAGAGTATACGACATCAGAATGTAGTCATTTAATTGATGAATTGCGCTTCAAAGGCTTCTTAAACGAAAATGATGAGGTTTTAACTTGTGATAAAAAGGTTAAGCAAATACTAAGTGAGGATTTAAAAATTTATACTGTACCATTCAAGAAAAAATCTCGTGAAAAAGTCAATATCAATACTATTGAAGGTGTCGATAGAGCATTGTTTGACGCATTAGTACAAGTCAGACAAGAACTCAGCGAGAAATTAAATGTAGCACCGATTAGCATTTTTACTGATTTTACACTTGAAGAATTCGCCAAACGTAAACCTGAATCTAAACAGGAAATGATTGCGATTGACGGTGTCGGTAGTTATAAATTGAAACATTACTGTCCTCAATTTATTGAAACGATTCATAATTATAAAGCGCAAGTTTAATAGATTTAAATACAGAACAGCAAGTTTCACTGTGCTAACGATAGTGTGAGCTTGCTGTTCTTTTTTAAAATAGAAATAGAATGTGGGTGACCTATGCATGATTGAGTTAAAAAATGTTTCGAAGCAATACGGTAATAAAATGGCTGTCGAAGATGTCAGTTTTAACATTGAAGAAGGTGAGTTCTTCGTTTTAATTGGTCCTTCCGGCAGTGGTAAAACAACAACATTAAAGATGATTAACAGATTGATTCCTTTAACGAAAGGCTATATTTATTTCAAAGACAAACCAATCAGTGATTTTCCTGTTTATGAAATGCGTTGGGATATGGGTTATGTCCTTCAACAAATCGCGTTATTTCCGCATATGACGGTTAAGGAAAACATTGCGCAAGTACCGCAAATGAAAGGTTGGGACAAAGCTAAGATAGACAAGCGTATTGATGAGTTGCTTGAGATGGTGAATCTAGATCCTGATACATATCGCGATCGCAAACCAGATGAATTATCAGGCGGACAACGTCAACGTGTCGGTGTTGTACGTGCATTAGCTGCAGATCCGCCAGTGATTTTAATGGACGAACCATTTAGTGCCTTAGATCCAATCAGTCGTACGAATTTACAAGAGGATTTGATTGAGCTGCAAGCTAAAATCAGAAAAACTATTGTCTTTGTGACACACGATATTAATGAAGCGATGAAATTAGCTGATCGCATTTGTTTATTTAATGATGGACGTGTAGAACAAATCGATACACCTGATGGCTTTATGCAACATCCTAAGAATGATTTTGTAAGACAGTTTATTAATCAATATGACCATGCGGATACGTCTCAATTAACGCTTGAAAAACTTCTGCAAAGCAAACAACTTAAAACAGTTGATACACCAAACGATTTACCGGTGTTGTTGCCAGATACACCTTTAAACAAGGTATATGAAGATTTAACACACTATCCTAGTGTCGTAATTAAACAACATGATCAACACCATCTCTTAACACGAGAAGATGTCTTTAAGTTTTTAGCTCAAAGTAAGAGAGGTGACGTATCATGAATGCATTCTTTCAAACATTCTCAGAGCGAAAAGGGGAATTGCTGAGCACGCTGTTAGAACATATGCAAATTTCCTTTATCGCATTGTTAATTGCTTGTTTAATCGGAGTACCGCTTGGTATCTTACTGACGAAAACAAAACATTTTTCTGAAGCGGTCATCAACGTTGCCGCTGTGATGCAGACGATTCCTTCACTAGCTTTATTAGGACTAATGATTCCATTGTTTGGTATTGGAACAGTGCCAGCGATTATTGCATTAGTTGTATATGCGTTACTGCCAATTCTACGCAATACATATACTGGTATTAAGGAAGTTGATCCGTCTCTTGTTGAAGCAGCGAAAGGTATCGGAATGAAACCTGGACGTCGTTTGACGAAAGTTGAGTTGCCGATTGCGATGCCGATTATTATGGCAGGTATTCGTACAGCAATGGTGTTAATCATTGGTACTGCAACACTTGCAGCATTAATCGGTGCAGGCGGCCTTGGTGATTTAATCTTATTAGGTATCGACCGTAACAACAGTTCGTTAATTTTATTAGGTGCGATTCCAGCTGCTATTTTGGCGATTGTCTTTGACTTAGCCTTACGTTTCATGCAGAAACTATCATATAAGAAATTGTTGATTACTTTAGGCACTATCGTGTTAGTTGTAGCGCTTGTTATTGTTATCCCAATGTTAGGCGGCAAAGGCGATAAAATCACGATTGCCGGCAAGCTTGGTTCAGAACCATCAATCATTACGAATATGTATAAGATTTTAATCGAAGAAGAAACAGACAACACAGTGGATGTTAAAGATGGCATGGGTAAAACATCATTCTTATTCAATGCTTTAAAATCTGGCGATATTGATGGCTATTTAGAATTTACAGGAACAGTTTTAGGTGAATTAACTAAAGAACCACTGAAATCCAAAGAAGAAGCTAAAGTGTACGAACAGGCAAAACAAAGTCTAGAGAAAAAAGAAAACATGACGATGTTGAAACCGATGAAATACAACAACACTTACACATTAGCTGTGAAGCGTGACTTTGCGAAGAAACACGGATTGAAAACAATTGGTGATTTACAAAAAGTTGAAGATGATATCAAACCTGGTTTCACTTTAGAATTTAATGACCGTCCTGACGGTTATAAAGCCATTTCTAAAGCATATGATTTAAACTTTAATAAAGTTCGTACAATGGAACCGAAATTACGTTATCAAGCTGTTGAAAAAGGTGACATCAATTTAATTGATGCTTATTCAACAGATGCAGAGTTGAAACAATACGATATGGTCATTTTAGAAGATGACAAACACGTCTTCCCGCCATATCAAGGTGCACCGATGTTTAAAGAGAAATATCTCAAAGAACATCCTGAAATCATCAAACCGCTCAATAAATTAGCAGGTAAAATCACTGATGAAGAAATGCAAGAAATGAACTACAAAGTCACAGTGAAAGATGAAGATCCGTATCATGTGGCGAAAGAGTATTTAGAGAAACACAATTTAGTTAAGTAATATGAATAAGAAAGTCTGGGTATTTTAACTCAGGCTTTCTTTTTAGTTTTAACATAATCGAGGTACAATAAATTTGTCGTTGCCAAAGGGTTGCTTAAAGGTATATAATTGTCAGTAAATTTAAAATTATTAGAAACAACATTTTGAGGAGGCAGATGTATCTATGAAAGAACAAATTAAACAGCTCTCAGCGTATCAACCAGGCTTATCACCAAGAGCGTTAAAAGAAGAATTCGGTTTAGACATTGAATTACATAAACTAGCATCAAACGAAAACTTATATGGTCCTTCACCTAAAGCGAAAGAAGCGATTAAAGCGCATGTAGATGAAGTGTTGTATTATCCTGAAACAGGTGCACCGACATTACGCAAGGAAATTGCGGAAGGGTTAGGCATTGATGAAAATCGTATTTTATTTGGAGCTGGCTTAGATGAGGTTATCTTAATGATTTCTCGTGCGGTATTAACGCCTGGAGACAAGATTGTGACAAGCCAAGCGACATTTGGTCAGTATTATCATAATGCGATTGTGGAAGCGGCAGAGGTCGTACAAGTACCTTTAAAATCTAATGGTCAATTCGATTTAGATGGTATTTTAGAAGCGATTGATGAAGACACTGCATTAGTATGGATTTGTAATCCAAATAACCCGACAGGCACATATGTGACACATGATGATTTAGAAGCGTTCTTAGAAAAAGTGCCAAGTCATATTCCAGTTTTAGTTGATGAAGCATACTTTGAATTTGTGACTGCGGAAGATTTCCCAGATACATTAAAGTTACAAGAACGTTTCCCAAATGCGTTCTTAATGCGTACGTTCTCTAAAGCATATGGTCTAGCAGGTCTAAGAGTCGGTTATATCATTGCGACTGAAGAAGCAATTCATAACTATAATATTATTCGTCCACCGTTTAACGTAGGACGCTTATCAGAATATGCGGCAGTCGCAGCATATCAAGATCAAGATTACTTAAAAGACATTCAACAAAAAAATGCTGAAGAACGTGCAAAATTCTTTGAAATTCCAGAAAGCAAACATTTCTTTGACAGCCAAACGAACTTTGTCTTTGTGAATACGAAACGTCCGCATGACTTATACAAAGCGTTATTAAAAGTCGGATGTATTACGCGTGAGTTCCCGATTGGTGTACGTATTACCATTGGCTTCCCAGAACAAAATGATAAAATGATCGAAGTGCTTAAAGACTTTGATTTTGAAGCATAATCGATAACAAAAACAAGTATCAACATAATTTCGTGTTGATACTTGTTTTTACTTTACATATTTTCAAATCAGACTTCACAACTCTATAAAATAAATATGCTATACTCGAAGAGAAGAAAAGGAAAGGAAGTTGCTATCAGTAATGAAGAGAGAATCAATAGCGATTGATATGGATGAAGTTTTAGCAGATACAATCAAAGCATTGATTGAAGAAGTGAATAAACGCACAGATTTAGGTATTAAAGAGGCATTATTAGATGGGAATAAACTACGTCACTTTATGCCTGAACATGAAGGGGTACTTGATGAAGTATTAAAACAACCAGGATTCTTTAAGAATTTAGAAGTTATTAAAGATTCACAAGAAGTGGTGAAGAAGTTAGCTGAACACTATGATATTTATATTGCGACAGCCGCAATGGATGTGCCGACTTCATTCCATGAAAAATATGAATGGTTAAGAGTACACTTCCCATTCTTAGATCCGCAACAATTTGTCTTCTGCGGTAGAAAGAATATTGTCAAAGCAGATTATTTAATCGATGACAATCCAAGACAACTTGCACGCTTTACAGGGAAACCAGTGATGTATACAGCACAACATAACATCCACAATAAAGATTTCGATCGTGTCAATAACTGGAAAGAAGTTGAACAATATTTCTTAGGAAATAAATAAGCAAATTTTACAGACGGGGTCGCCCGTCTTTTTCTTATTCTACATTTATAGTTGAATTAAGTAATGACATAAAAAAAGCATCAAACCACTATTTTGAATAGCGATTGATGCTTCTTTTATGTGTTAACGTATGCCGCGCATACCTTTAATAATCTTTGGTACAAACATAAATGCGATTAAGCCGATAACTACTGCTAGAACTCCTAGGAATAAGAAGTAGTTTTGATAGCCTAACGGTTCGATTAATTTAACAAGTGTTCCGTTAATGGCTTGTGCAGTAGCGTTTGTTAATAACCATAAGCTCATCATTTGAGAGTTGAAAGCTTTTGGTGCTAATTTTACTGCAGCACTGCTACCTGTTGGTGATAAGCAAAGCTCACCGACTACGCAAATGATGTATGACAGAATAACCCAGTTTACGGATACTGTGCTGCCGCCAGAAGTCATCATGACTACCGCTACTAAGATGTATGAAATACCTGCTAACCAAGCACCCCAAATAAATTTAGTCGCAAGGCTTGGTTGGCGATCTCCCATTTTCTTCCAAACATAAGACAATACTGGCGCAAATAATACAATGAATAATGGGTTGATTGATTGGAAGTATGTTTTACCAAAATCAGTTGTCCAACCGAATAAATTCAATTTCATATCTGTGCCTGTAAATGCGTAGATGTTTAAAACGTTAGAACCTTGTTCCTGGATAGACCAGAAAATTACCCCAATAATGAATAACGGAATAAATGAAATAACACGTGAGCGTTCATCATCTGTAACCTCTTTACTTCTAATCATAGTTGTAAAGTAAGAGACTGGTAAGGCAATACCTAAGATTAAGACAGTTGTGCTGACTAAGTTGAATGATAATGTACCAGTTAAACCAGTGATGATTAATACAAGTGCAATGACTACGACTACAATACCTGTAATCATTGAATAACGTTTCTTTTCAACTGCGTTCAATGGGTTTGTCGGCGCTGAACCAACGTTACCTAAGTTACGTCTGTTGAATAAAAGATAAATAACCAATGCGAGTGTCATACCGATTGCTGCGATTAAGAAACCTTGGTGGAACATATGACCTTTAGAGAATTGGTCTAAAATTAATGGCGCAGCAAGGGCACCCATGTTTACGGACATGTAGAAAATAACAAACCCTGAATCGATACGTTTATCGTTTTCAGGATACAAGCGACCTACAATATTAGAGATATTCGGTTTCATAAGTCCTGAACCTACGATGATAAAGAACATTGAAATGAATAGTCCTGTTTGTGCTAACGGCAAGCTTAAGAAAACGTGACCGATAATAATTAAAATAGCACCATACATTGTCGCTCTGCGTGTACCTGTGATTCTATCTGCGACCCAGCCGCCAAGTACACTTGTCATAAAGATCAGTGACCCATATACTGACATGACTGACTGTGCAGTCGTTTTATCCATGCCTAATCCGCCATCTTTAATAGCGAAGAACATGTAAAAGATTAAGAGTGCACGCATTCCGTAATAGCTGAATCTCTCCCAAAATTCTACGAAGAAGAGGACTCCTAATCCTTTTGGATGTCCAAAGAACCCTTTCTGTGGTATTTCTTGGACATGCTTTTGATGTAAATTGTTCTGCAAACTAACCCCGACCTTTCTATCCTATAACGGAGTGGATTATATTCGATTCTACTATGTAAAAAAGAGAGTTTCAATAATTTTCTAAAAATAAAAATATTAACAATTTTCTGAAAAGAATAAGATATAAAACATGATTAATCAAGCTTAATTAGAAGAAAAGGCGTAATTTGAGAAGATTTTAACTAAAGAAGGTATGCAGATTGAAATATGGCAAAAAAGTGAAAGTGAAAAATTGACCATAGAAAAAGCCTGAAACCTCTGAGAGATTTCAGACTGAATTTGTTCGATTTTGTATTAGTGAATACCTTTCATTGCACGACGTACAAATGGTGAAATAATCACAAGCAATACCCCGATAGCTAGTGTTAGTAAACCAGAGTATAAGAAGTATTGACCTGAATCCATTTTAGCGTATACAACAACTAGCTGCGCATTCAGACCTTGTGCAGTCGCATTACTTAACATCCATAAGCTCATCATTTGTGCTGTAAAGGCATATGGTGCAAGTTTTGTCGTAGTAGCTAGACCGACAGGTGAGATACATAACTCACCGATTGTGATTAATAAGAAGCTTAAGACTAACCAGATAGGGTGAATCAGTTCTCCAGGTGCTAATCCACCAGCTAAAGGAACGACCATGATTAAATATGAAACCCCACCGATAATGGCACCTAATGCGAATTTAATGACAGTAGGTGGGTTGTGTTTGCCGAGTTTGACCCATAACATCGCAAAGAGTGGTGCTAACGCTACGATAAAGATAGGGTTCAATGATTGGAACCAAGCAGCTGGAATATCGAAATGAATTGCGCCGCCTGTTAATTTAGCTAAGCTTAATTCTGTTTTCTTATCTGCAAAGTTTGCCAAGATTGTAGAACCTTGTTCTTGGATCATCCAGAAAGCTACAGAAGTGATGTATAACGGTACATAACTGCCGACACGAGATTTTTCTTCTGGTGTCACTTTCTTGCTGACAAGCATGTAAACTACAATGTAAATTGGTAAAGCAATTCCGATAAATGTAACTAATAAACTGAAGTTTTCAATTGTTAATGCATTGAATGACTTTAAAACGATTAAATAAATGGCAAACGCTGCGACGATTGCTAAAGCGATTAAAGAGAATTTCTTAGTATCTTCTTTTGTTAATGGATTATGTACAGATAACCCTGCTAAATTTAAATACTTTTTACGTTTAGACCAGTAAACAACTAAACCGATAAACATCCCGACAGCTGCTGTTGCAAAACCAGCATGGAAACCAACACGTGTTTGTAAGTAACCAGTTAAAATAGGTGAAATTAAAGCACCTAAGTTAATCCCCATGTAGAAAATAGTGAAGGCTGCATCAACGCGGTTGTCATTTTTATCGTATAATTCGCCGACTGTTGTAGAAATGTTTGGTTTTAACAAACCTGTCCCGATAATCAAGAGTAATAAAGCAATCATAACGGCGGTTAGGCTGCCCGGTAAACTTAAAATAATATGACCGAACATAATGAGAATACCGCCGAAGAACACAGCGTGTTGTGTTCCTGTGATACGGTCAGCAATCCAGCCCCCGATAACCCCAGACATATAGATTAACGTTCCGTATAAAGCAACAATCTGCATGGCTACAGACTCATCTAATCCGAATCCGCCTTTAGCCACAGAATAATACAGGTAGTAAACTAAAATAGCTTTCATACCATAGTAACTGAATCTCTCCCAAAACTCAGTAAAGAATAATGTGCTTAATCCCTTCGGATGACCAAAGAAACCAGTTCGTGGTGTGCTTTGAATAACTTCTTCGCGTGTATATTGTTTCTTGTTCATAAATTTCCCCCTAAGAATGACTTAAAATAATTTTAAGCTATTAAAAGTGTATATACAAGAAAATTCTGAAAATTAATGAAGCTACCTTTTACATTTTTTGTAATAAAAAGTTATGTATCCGCTTCCCACAAAATAAAAAACAACCCGAATTTAATCAGGTTGTTCTTCAAATAAATCTGCAATTATCTATTATCTATCGTTTCTGGATATAAATCGTGATTCATCATGCGATATTCAGCCATTTTTTCATACTTAGAATCAGGACGGCCATAGTTTGTATAAGGGTCGATAGAAATACCGCCGCGTGGCGTGAATTTACCCCAAACTTCAATATAATGCGGATCCATTAATTCAATTAAGTCATTCATAATAATATTCATACAATCTTCGTGGAAATCACCATGATTTCTAAAACTGAATAAATAAAGTTTCAATGATTTAGATTCTACCATTTTGATATTCGGAATATATGAAATGTAGATAGTAGCGAAATCTGGTTGGCCTGTAATCGGACATAATGATGTAAATTCAGGACAATTGAATTTTACAAAGTAGTCGCGTCCTTGATGTTTATTATCGAAAGACTCTAACACATCTGGACGATAATTAAAGTCATATTGGTTATTTTGATTACCAAGCAATGTAAGATCTTCTAAATCTTCTTTGCTTCTGCCTTGTTGTGACATATTTATTTTCCTCCTCTATGAGACGATTGTACTGGTTTTCTGCTTTGTCTGCGTGCTTTTTCGAACATATAGTAGCTGGCACTGATAATAATGACATAACCTAGTGTAGCATATAAATCCGGTGATTCTCCGAAAATGACAATGCCCATTAACGCTGTAAAGATAATGGAAGCATACGTAAAGATTGAAATATCTTTTGCAGGTGCAAAACTATATGCGAGTGTAATTCCGATTTGACCGACAGCAGCTGATAAGCCGGCACCTACTAAATAAATCATTTGTAGGCCTGACATCGGTTCATACGTAAAGATAACGAATGGAATTAAAGCAATAATTGAGAAGAAAGAGAAGTAAAAGACAATCGTATAAGGTGCTTCTCTTGTACTTAATGCACGTACACAAGTATAAGCTGATGCGGCGAAGATACCTGAGAATAATCCGACGATAGCTGGAATCATTTCTGAAGAGAATTGCGGTTGTACAACAAATAACATACCGACAATTGCGACTAACATCGCTGTAATTTGATATTTACGGATTTTCTCATGCAAGAAAATCATACTGAGTAAAATCGTCCAGAAAGGATTAAGCTTCATCAATGTATCTGCGTCACTTAACAGCATATGGTCTATAGCGTAAATGTTGAATAAGACACCGATTAAACCAAGGGTTGAACGTGCAATTAATAAGGGCTGACTGCTTAATTTACCAAACATGGGTTGTTTGTATTTATATAAGAAATACAGTGGGATGAGCATTGCGACTAAGTTTCTAGCTAGTGACTTCTGGAAGACGGGTAAATCACCAGCAAGTCTGAAAAACAGGGACATAAAGCTGAATCCTATAGCTGAAACAAGTATCGCAATGATTCCTTTTATTTTTGGATCCATATACTTTCCTCAACTTTCCTCAAAACTTAACGTATATCATCTTAGCATATATAGAAATAAGTGCCTATATAGACTTGCTAAAGAAAATGAACATGGTATACTATAAACCGAACGTACGTTCTATCCATTAGGTTAAATGACACGTCACTAACTGAAAGGAATGATTATTTTGTGTTGATGAATAAATTGTGTTAAGCCTTTCATGACGCAAATCAGCGGAATCTTGTGATGACAAGCGGTGCACAAATTCTCAAAAAATCAAGAGCAAAATTACAATTATTTATTTTAAAATGATTTTTGGAAAAATTTAAGAACGCCAAGCATAGAGATGACGCTACTTTCATCAATTTTGACAAATTTAAAGAAAATTTTCAGGGGTGAATCTCTTTGAAATTATAATAGGTGTTCGGTATAATGAATCACATAATATAGTATTGAAGAACGGAACCTAACACTATATATTGTGGTCGAGTCCAAAAATAAGAAAATTATATTTCACTATTTTAAGGCAATTTCACACAGAATTTGCAAGATGAACATATTGGTTAGGGGTTTAACCAATATGTTCTGTATAGTTGAGAAATCGTGTTCAAAGTTGTGATGACAAGTCATGTCTAAGCGAATAGAAATATGAGTAATTGTACTTATTTGGACAAGAGTATTGTGAAGGAATACTCGGTTAACTGATTACCAACACAATATGTAGTGGCAGGGAGCAATGTATTTAACATATCGAAATAAACTAAAACATGCAGCAGTCACAACTTCTTTTTAGAAACAGCAATACCAGTACGGCAGCCTGGCATGTTTTTTAATTATGAATAATATGTGCATGACGCTATGTGACGATTAAGCGCGTTCTTTGTAAGAAAGCGGGTGATTCAATGAAGGTAGTATATTTTTCATTTACTGGTAACGTGAGACGATTTGTTGCAAGAACTGAATTTGAGGACACTTTAGAGATTACAAATGATAACTGCGCGGATGTGCGCTTGGATGAGCCTTATGTATTGGTCACTAGTACAATCGGCTTTGGAGAAGTGCCAGATGTTGTCAAAACATTTTTAAGTCATAACGGAAACATGATCAGAGCAGTGGTCGGCAGTGGTAACCGTAACTGGGGTCAAAACTTTGCGAAAGCCAGCGAGACCATTTCTCGAGAATATCTCGTTCCGCTATTAATGAAATTTGAAGTACAAGGTACAAAGAAAGACGTAGAAGAGTTTAAAGATAAGGTGGGGCATTTATATGAAGACTATGAACGAAAAGCAATACAATCATATTGAGTTAAATAATGAGGTTACAAAGCGTAAAGAAAATGGTTTCTTCAGCTTAGAAAAAGACCAAGAAGCGCTAGAAGTTTATTTAGAAGAAATCAAAGATCATACGATTTATTTCGATTCAGAAATCGAACGTTTGCACTATCTTGTAGATAATGATTTCTATGTAGATGTATTCCAAACATATAGTGAAGAAGACTTAAAAGAAATTACTGAATATGCACGCAGTATTCCATTTACATTTGCGAGCTATATGTCAGCAAGTAAATTCTTTAAAGATTATGCATTAAAAACAAACGATAAAAAACAATATTTAGAAGACTATACACAACACGTGACTATTGTCGCACTTTATTTAGCAGATGGTGACAAAGCGCAAGCAAAACAATTTATTTCATCTATGATTGAACAACGTTACCAACCTGCAACACCAACATTCTTAAACGCAGGCCGTGCCCGTAGAGGTGAGCTTGTATCATGTTTCTTATTAGAAGTAGATGACAGCTTAAACTCTATCAACTTTATTGATTCAACAGCGAAACAATTAAGTAAAATCGGCGGCGGTGTCGCAATCAACTTATCTAAACTTCGTGCACGTGGTGAAGCAATCAAAGGAATCAAAGGTGTCGCAAAAGGTGTCTTACCTGTAGCAAAATCACTTGAAGGCGGCTTCAGCTACGCAGACCAATTAGGTCAAAGACCAGGTGCTGGTGCTGTTTACCTAAACATCTTCCACTATGATGTTGAAGAATTCTTAGATACGAAAAAAGTAAACGCAGATGAAGACCTTCGTCTAGCAACAATTTCTACAGGTTTAATCGTACCTGCTAAATTCTTTGAACTTGCAAAAGAAGGTAAAGACTTCTACATGTTCGCACCACACACAGTTTACAATGAATACGGTGTAACATTAGATGATATCGATCTTGATAAATACTATGATGAAATGGTCGAAAATCCGAATGTCTTAAAACGTAAAAAAGATGCACGTGAAATGTTAAATACAATTGCTCAAACACAATTACAATCAGGTTATCCTTATTTAATATTTAAAGATAACGCAAACAAAGTACATGCCAACTCAAACATTGGACAAATCAAAATGAGTAACTTATGTACTGAAATCTTCCAATTACAAGAAACATCTATTATCAATGACTATGGTGTGGAAGATGAAATCAAACGTGACATTTCATGTAACTTAGGTTCGTTGAACATTGTCAATGTGATGGAATCAGGTAAATTCAGAGATTCTGTACACACAGGTATGGATGCTTTAACAGTTGTAAGTGACGAAGCAAACATCCAAAACGCACCAGGTGTACGTAAAGCAAATAGTGAATTGCACTCTGTTGGTTTAGGTGTTATGAACTTGCATGGTTACCTTGCGAAGAACCAAATCGGTTATGAATCTGAAGAAGCAAAAGACTTCGCAAATGTGTTCTTCATGATGATGAACTATTACTCAATCGAGCGTTCAATGCAAATTGCGAAAGAACGCGGCGAAGCTTATAAAGAATTCGAGAAATCAGATTATGCGAGCGGTAAATACTTTGAAAAGTATACAGAAGCGGATATCGTGCCTGAATACGAAAAAATTAAACCTTTATTTGAAGGTTTAGAAATCCCTACTGCAGAAGATTGGAAAGCTTTAGCAGAAGATGTTAAGAAATATGGTTTATATCATGCTTATCGTCTTGCCATTGCGCCAACACAAAGTATTTCTTACGTGCAAAACGCAACAAGTTCAGTAATGCCGATTGTTGACCAAATCGAACGTCGTACGTATGGCAACGCAGAAACATTCTATCCAATGCCATTCTTATCACCACAAACAATGTGGTACTACAAATCAGCATTCAATACAGATCAAATGCGTTTAATTGATTTAGTAGCAACAATCCAACAACACGTTGACCAAGGTATCTCAACAATCCTTTACGTTAACTCAGAAATCTCTACACGTGAATTAGCACGTTTATATGTCTATGCACATCATAAAGGTCTAAAATCACTTTATTATACACGTAACAAATTATTAAGCGTAGAAGAATGTACAAGCTGCGCAATCTAATGAAGCCTATCAAGGAACAATCCTAATGAGGTTGTTCCTCTAATCATATAAATTTTTTAAACGGAATTTGAACGAGTAAAATTAAAAATCAAGAATGGGGAAATGCACTTTGATGATTGCTGTCAATTGGAACACGCAAGAAGATATGACAAACATGTTTTGGCGACAAAACATCTCCCAAATGTGGGTAGAAACTGAATTTAAAGTTTCTAAAGATATTGCGAGTTGGAAAACATTAACACCAGAAGAACAAGATACATTTAAGAAGGCACTTGCAGGTTTAACAGGTTTAGATACACATCAAGCTGATGACGGCATGCCTTTAGTCATGATGCATACAAAAGATTTACGTAAAAAAGCTGTCTACTCATTTATGGGTATGATGGAACAAATCCATGCGAAAAGTTATTCTCACATTTTCACAACATTATTACCATCTAGTGAGACAAACTATCTTTTAGATACATGGGTACTTGAAGAACCACATTTAAAATTCAAATCAGATAAAATTGTGGGTAACTATCATAAATTATGGAGAAAAGATGCATCAGTATATGACCAATATATGGCACGTGTATCTAGTGTGTTCTTAGAAACATTCTTATTCTATTCTGGATTCTACTATCCACTTTATCTTGCTGGACAAGGTCGTATGACAACATCTGGTGAAATCATCCGTAAGATTTTATTAGATGAGTCTATCCACGGTGTGTTCACTGGTTTAGATGCGCAACACATGCGTAATGAACTTTCAGAAAATGAAAAACAACGTGCAGATCAAGAAATGTATAAACTATTAGATGAGTTATACAAAAACGAAGTTTCTTATACACATTCACTATATGACCAAATTGGTTTAACTGATGATGTATTGAACTATGTACGTTATAACGGAAACAAAGCATTATCGAACTTAGGTTTTGAACCTTATTTCGAAGAACGCGAATTCAACCCAATTATCGAAAACGCATTAGATACGTCAACGAAAAACCATGACTTCTTCTCAGTTAAAGGTGACGGTTATACGTTAGCGTTAAACGTAGAAGCATTACGTGATGAAGACTTTATTTTTGATGATGAAAAATAAATAATATCATTTTGAAGAGCATTGATTCTGACTGTGAAAACGGTTTGAAGTCATTGCTCTTTTTTGATTTAAAAAAATATAATTGAAAATAAAATATGTTGAAGCAAAAGAGTTAATCGAAATAAAGAGAGAAAAAATACATTCTATCTCAGGGAATAGCCTATATTTGTAAAAGAATTTTCCTGAAAATGTTTGAAAAGCATTGATAAAACGGGAGAAACTGATACGATAGAAAGTAAGTGAAAATGATTATCAGTTACAGTTAATCATTAATTGTTTTTAGAGGGGATAGGAGTTTCAAATGATTAAACAACTCATGCGCTTTCCAGTTTTATTAATTCTTTTTATATTTTTGACTATCCTTTCATTGTTTGTGGGCGTTAGTCAGCTTTCTATTACACAAATTTTTCATTTAACCGCAGATCAGCAAAATATACTTGTTTCGAGCCGTATTCCAAGAACAGTCAGTATTATCATTTCAGGCAGTTCTTTAGCACTGGCTGGACTGATTATGCAGCAGATGATGCAAAACAAGTTCGTCAGTCCGACAACTGCAGGGACGATGGAGTGGGCGAAACTAGGGATCCTCATCTCATTAATCTTCTTTCCGCAAGCGCATATTTTAATTAAGCTGTTATTCGCTATGGTACTTAGTATCGGCGGAACATTCTTCTTTATGAAATTGATTCAAATTATACGTTTTAAAGATGTTATATTCGTGCCGTTACTCGGTATTATGATTGGCGGTATTATATCTAGTTTAACAACGTTTGTGGCATTAAGGACGAATGCACTGCAAAGTATTGGGAACTGGTTGAACGGTAACTTTGCGATTATCACAAGCGGTCGATATGAAGTCTTATATTTAAGCATCCCATTGCTTATTGTTACGTATATTTTTGCCAACTATTTCACTATTGCTGGTATGGGTAAAGACTTCAGCCATAACTTAGGAGTCAACTACGATCGAATTATGATGTTCGGCTTAACGATTACCGCAACAATGACCGCATTAGTCGTTGTGACAGTTGGTACTTTACCGTTCTTAGGCTTAATTGTGCCGAATATTGTGTCTATCTATAGAGGAGACCATTTAAAAAATGCCTTGCCGCACACTGCTGTCTTAGGTGCGATTTTTGTATTGGTGTCCGACATCTTAGGACGTGTGATTGTTTATCCATATGAAATCAATATCGGATTGACTATCGGTGTCTTCGGGACATTAATTTTCTTAGTAATGTTATTTAAAGGGAGTCGCAACTATGAGTCATAAACAAAGTAATATCAGATTATTTATATTATTGGGTGTAGTTGTGGTAACGGGTATTTTATATCTCTTGTTAGGCATTGACTTTGATATCTTTGCGTATCAGATACAAAGTCGAATCAGGAAACTGATTTTAATGATTTTAGTCGGTGCAGCGATTGGTACCTCTGTCATTATATTCCAAGCGATTACAGTCAACCGATTATTAACACCGTCTATGATGGGATTAGATGCGGTCTATATGTTTGTCAAAGTTGTCTTAGTCTTTATCTTTGGTATTCAATCAATGGCAGTGACAAATATTTATCTCAACTTTGCGTTAACATTAGTCGCAATGATTATATTCGCACTTATTCTATTCCAAGGTGTTTTTAAATACGGCAACTTCTCAGTGTACTTTATCTTATTAATCGGTGTGATTTTAGGTACATTCTTTAGAAGTATCACTGGCTTTATCGAACTCGTAATCAACCCTGAAGATTTCTTAGCTGTACAAAGTTCAATGTTTGCGAACTTTAATGCATCGAACTCAAAATTAGTTGCCATCAGCAGCATTGTCTTAGTTATTCTAATTTTAATTACAATTAAAATCTTGCCTTATTTAGACGTATTACTATTAGGGAAAGCACAGGCATTGAACTTAGGTGTCAACTATACACGAATGACACGTTTATTAATGATTATGGTCGCGTTATTAACTTCAATCGCTACAGCGCTTGTTGGTCCGATTACATTCTTAGGGTTATTAACTGTGAACATTGCGCATGAAGTCATGAAAACATATGAACATAAATACTTATTACCTGCGACAATATTTTTAAGCTGGATCAGCTTATTTACTGCAGAATGGATTGTAGAACATTTATTTGAAGCCACGACAGAAGTAAGTATCCTCATCAACTTAATCGGAGGAAGTTACTTCGTATACTTATTGATTAAAAGGAGAAATTCATGATGATACAAGTTCAAGATTTAAATAAAACGATTCATGATAAACCGATTCTTAAAGATATTAACGTAGAAATTCGTAAAGGACGTTTGACGTCATTAATAGGTCCAAACGGGGCAGGTAAAAGTACCTTATTATCTGCGGTCAGCCGTTTAATGGATATAGATACAGGTTCTATAGAACTTGAACACGAAGGTATTGGCGCATTTACAAGTAATGAAATTGCGAAGAAGCTTTCAGTTTTAAAACAAACGAATCATACTGAACTAAATATTACAGTAGAACAATTAGTCGCATTCGGTCGCTTCCCATACTCTAAAGGCCGATTAGACGATACAGATAAAGAAAAAATCAATGAAGCTTTAGATTTACTCCAACTACAAGAAATCAGAGATCGTAATCTTAAAACACTTTCAGGTGGTCAACGTCAACGTGCTTATATTGCGATGACAATCGCACAAGATACAGAATGCATCTTATTAGACGAACCGCTGAATAATCTAGACATGAAATATTCAGTAGAAATTATGAAAACATTGAGAAAGCTAACACGAGAACATGGCAAAACAATTGTAATTGTATTACACGATATCAACTTTGCGTCTAGTTATTCAGATGATGTAATTGCGATGAAAGATGGCGAAATCGTCAAAGCGAGTGAACGAGACGAAGTTATTCAACCAAGCATCTTAAGACATCTTTATGACATGGATGTCGATATCGAATGCATCAGAGGCCAAAGAATTTGCCTATATTATAGTTAAACACTGACCATTTGAAAGGGGTGATGCCGATTTTTTACGGCATATCAAGACGGGGGTCTAACACATTTCAGGAGGATAAAGAAAAATGAAGAAATTAGGCTTATTTATTTTAGTTAGTATTATGTTTTTACTTGCTGCGTGTGGTAATGGCAGTGATTCAAAAGAAAGTTCAGAAAAAGGTTCATCAGATAAAAAGACAGTTAAAATTGAAAATAATTACCAATTAAGAAGTGAAGATCCTAAAGGCGGCGATGAAAAAGGGGTTAAAAATGAAGTTGAAGTACCAGTGAACCCTAAAAATGCTGTCGTTTTAGACTATGGTGCATTAGATACACTTAAAGCTATGGGTGTCGCAGATAAAGTTAAAGCAGTACCTAAAGGTGAAGGCAACAGCACATTACCAGACTTCTTAAAAGAATTTAAAGATGACAAATACATCAACACAGGTTCTTTAAAAGAAGTGAACTTCGACAAAATTGCACAAGCTAAACCAGAAGTTATCTTCATTTCATCACGTACAGCTAACCAAAAGAATTTAGATGAATTCAAAAAAGCAGCACCAGACGCTAAAGTTGTTTATGTAGGTGCTGATGATAAAGACTATGTCAATTCAGTGAAGAAAAATGCTGAAAACTTAGGTAAAATTTACGACAAAGAAGATAAAGCGAAGTCATTAAATAAAGAATTAGACAAAAAAATTGCTGACATGAAAGATAAAACAAAAGATTTTGATAAAAAAGTAATGTACTTATTAGTAAACGAAGGTGAATTATCTACTTTCGGTCCTAAAGAACGTTTCGGCAGCTTAGTTTATAACACATTAGGCTTTAAACCAGCAGACAGCAAAATCAAAGGCAGCTCACATGGTCAAAACGTAACAAACGAATACATCAATGAGAAAAATCCAGATGTGATTTTAGCAATGGACCGTGGTCAAGCTATTGGTAGTAAATCAACTGCGAAACAAGTCTTAGGAAACGATGTAATTAAGAATGTTAAAGCAGTTAAAGACGATGAAATTTATGAACTTGATCCGAAATTATGGTACTTTGCTTCAGGTTCAACAACTACAACAATGAAACAAATTGACGAATTAAAAGAGGTTGTTAAATAATAATTACCGTTTTTAATAGGGGGAAGATGGTAATTAAAAAACCGAGTCGGAATGCAATAATTTCCGGCTCGGTTTTATTTAGTTTAAATCGTCATTAGTTTGTATACTGTTACTTTAAACGTCAAAGTATAAAGGATAATGTGCAGCGCATCTTGGATTGAATTGCGCATCACAGTGCGGACAATGGTCTGTTTCCATATATTCCTTGATTGACAATGTGGTGTCACATACACCACATAAAATCGCATGTTCATCGAATTCTGATTTTGACCATGACACAGGTGCATGATCTTCTGATTCATTATGACAATGAATACATGCATAGAATTTATTACAGCATTTGAATTTAATGGCGATAACATCAACAGGTGTATGGTAATGCGTACAACGCGTCTCATTGTCTAGACCGATACCATGAACGGTATGATGTTTATTATTCATCTTCTGGATGATCACCAATAACACGTACTTCTGGATGCAATTCGACATCAAATTTTTCTTTAACGACTTGTTGTACATGGTGAATCAAGTCTTCATAATCTGTCGCAGTACCGTTATCAACATTGACCATAAATCCAGCATGTTTCGTTGAAACTTCAACACCGCCGATACGGTGGCCTTGTAAGTCAGAGTCTTGAATTAATTTACCCGCAAAGTGGCCTGGTGGTCTTTGGAAAACACTGCCGCATGAAGGATATTCAAGTGGTTGTTTTGACTCACGACGTTCTGTTAAATCGTCCATAACGGCTTGGATTTCATCTTGTTTGCCAGGTGTTAAGTTAAATGCAGCTTCTAGCACAACCAAGTGTTGTTTTTGAACAATACTGCTTCGGTAGCCAAGTTCTAATTCATCACGTGTAAGTTGTAAAAGTTCACCGCGTTCATTAACACATACCGCGTAATCAATACAATCACGGACTTCGCCGCCATAAGCACCGGCATTCATAAAGACAGCACCGCCAATTGATCCTGGGATACCGCAAGCAAACTCTAAGCCAGTTAAAGATTCATCACGTGCAGTACGGGAGACATCAATAATCGCTGCACCGCTTCCTGCAATTATGACATTATCTTCAACTTTAATATAATCCATAGACAATAGGCTCAATACAATCCCGCGAATACCGCCTTCACGAATAATAATATTAGAGCCGTTGCCTAAATAAGTGACAGGAATGTTGTTGATTCTAGCAATGTGATTGATGGCTTGAACTTCTTCAAAAGTTGTCGGACTGAGATAGAAGTCAGCATTTCCTCCTGTTTGCGTATAAGTATAGCGTTTTAATGGTTCATCAACTTTAATAATTTCTTCTGGCAGAACTTTTTTCAGTTCTGTAAGAATGTCATCTTTGTGCAACGATAGAACTCCCTTTCAATTATTTTCACTTTCTTATTATAGCAATGAAACAGGCTTTTTGTGAAATACAATCCGCTTAATTCAACCCGTATCTTCGTGACAACTTTTCAAACAAAGCTGTTTTACCTGTTTCATAGTCACGAATAGTCTCTGATTTAGCATGTAAAGCTTGTTTTGCTTCTGCAAATTCTGCTTGTAACTCAGAATTATGGGTTAAAGCCTCTTGCATCGTTAAATAGTGGTCATATTGATCAGATTCAATTTGTAATATGTGCAGACGAACGATTTGTTTAAGTTCTTTCATATTATTGAATTGCGCCATTACTACTTTTTTCTTATAACGGTGGTGCAAGCGATAGAAACCAGCATAATTTAATCGTTTTTCATCTAAAGCTGTAATATCATGTAAATTAGTAACGCCGACTAATAAATCTAAAATCGGTTCTGTTGGGTAATTAAAATGTGCAGTACCGCCGATATGGTGGACTGTCTTAACAGGTGTATTAAGTAGACCGAGTAATAAGTCGCTTAACTCTTGAAATTGATTTTGATAATTTTGAAGCGCTTGCCTATCTTTGATTAAGGGCTGCGTTTTAGAATACATATTCAACCGTCCTTTGTAAAAGTTCTAAAAGTATTATATTATGAATTCTGACATACTCAAACATTAATCATGCAAACTATACAGATAAAAAGACAGGAGTGGACAATGTGAAAAAATGGCTTCTCGCAATAACGATTGTTTGTCTAACGCTGTCTCTTGCGGCATGCAATAGTAAAACACAGTCAGATTTAAATCACTTTGAAAAAGCGAAGCATGAAGTGGATAAAGAAGAGAAACATGTTAAACAAGTCATGGATGATATTCATTTAAATCGTTTAAGTGAATTAAGCAAATCAGATTTAACAGATAGAAACAAAACAGACTTTCAACAAATGGAGAAAGATATCGATAAGAAATTAATGCCGGCCTTTAAATCTTATAAAAAAGCCGCAAAACAGCATCCTGCAGAAACTAAAAAGGTGAAACAATTACGTCACACGTATTTGCATGAGGTAGACCAACAAGAAAAAGCATTAAAAGATATTCGTAGCTTCGTACATTTATGTAATCAATCCATCAAAGCGAATGAAGATATTTTAAATTACACGAGATTATTTGAGAAGAATCGTGCACTTTTAGAGAAGCAAGTAACAGAAGCACGTCAAAATGGTGAAACTGAGAGTATAGATAAATTTACAAGTAAATTAAAACATCATAATAAGGAGTTGCAGAAGATTGCGAAGAAATATTTAGATGCTGACAATCCTCAAAACACTAAAACAGTCATCAAAGAAAAAATTCAACCTTTAATCAGCAAACAAATTGAAGAGTTGAATCAAGCAAGTGTATCAGAAGAAAAGACTGCAAAAGCGCATCAGACCGCAATCGAAATGTATTATAGTCTGCAAAATTATTACGAGACACGACAAAGAACCATTGACATCAGCCGTAAATTGGAGCAATATGATATGAATAAAACTCCTTTAACAGGGAATGAATTAGATAAGTACCACCATCAATTCCGTAATGATTTCAAGGGCTTAAAGAACGATGTACATCAGAATGATTGAAAAAAGCAAGAAAAATATTAGTATTTTGGTTAACATTGAAATATAAAGTGTGTATAATTAGACACATTGAAATAGGAAATGGAATGAATGGGACTATCACTTTAGGTGATAAATATTTTTAGAGGTGAATAGAATGGCTACAAAGCTGACTTCAATTGACCAGTTTAAACAAGTAATTAACGACAATAAATATGTATTTATTATGAAACACAGTAACACTTGCCCAATTTCAGCAAATGCTTACGATCAGTTCAATAAATTCTTATATGAACGTGATATCGATGGGTATTATTTAATTGTGCAAGAACAAAGAGATGTATCTGATTACATTGCAGAACAAACTGGCGTGAAGCATGAATCGCCACAAGCTTTTTATTTTGTTGATGGTGAAGTTAAATGGCATGCAAGTCATGATGACATTAATGTGACTTCACTTGCACAAGCTGAAGAGTAAACTTGCTTGTCAGGGGACACAAGCACTAATAACATAAAGTAAAAAGCGGACTCCATGCTTTTAGACGTTGGACATGAAGGGTATATGTTTCCAACATAATCTGAAAGCTTGGAGTTTTTTTAATTTAAAGCAAAACAAGCATTAGGCGTTACAGTAGGTTTTTTGAAATAAGCCCTGTATAATATTTAAGTGAATTGAACAAACATTGGGAAACTTTATTTGAGGTGACAAAATGAGAGTATTAGTCGCAATGGATGAATTTAATGGAATCGTTTCAAGTTATGAGGCGAATCGATATGTAGAAGAAGCGGTCGCTAGTCAAATTGAAGAAGCGGATATTGTCCAAGTGCCGCTGTTCAATGGGCGTCATGAATTGATGGACTCTGTCTTCTTATGGCAGTCTGGCACGAAATATCGTGTGAATGTCCATGATGCAGATATGAAACAAGTTGAAGGTGTTTATGGTAAGACTGAGAGCGGCATGACGATTATTGAAGCGGATTTATTCTTACAAGGGGATCGACCGCTGACAGAGCGTACCAGCTATGGTTTAGGTGAATTGATTGCGGCAGCATTAGATAATGATGCCAAGCATTTAGTGATTTCACTCGGTAATATCGCAAGTTTTGACGGCGGTGCTGGTATGCTGCAAGCGTTAGGTGCCAAATATTACAACGATGAAGGTGAACCTGTCGATGCGAAAGAAGGCGTAGGCGTATTAAAATACATTCGTCGTGTAGATTTCTCAGGCCTTGACCAACGATTAAAAGAAACGCGTATCCAACTCGTCTCTGACTTTGCCAGCAAGATGTATGGTAAAGAAAGTGAAATCATGCAAGTTTATAAATTGTTAGAGATTTCTAGAGAAGAAGCTGCGACAATTGATAATTTAGTTTGGTATTTCAGCGAAATCTTAAAAAATGAAACACGTACGGTGACAAGTACAGTAGAACGCGGTGGTGCAGGTGGCGGTATTGCGGCTGTCTTAGCTGCACTTTATAACGCAGAAGTTCTAACAAGTCATAGCTTAGTGGATCAAATTACGCACTTAGAAAACTTGATTGAACAAGCAGATTTAATTATGTTCGGTGAAGGTATCAATGAACAAGATCATTTATTAGAAACAACATCATTAAGAATTGCAGAGCTTGCGACAAAATATCATAAGCCTTGCATTGCGATTAATGCGACAGCAGATAAATTCGATCGTTATGAAGCGTTAGGTGTTACTGGTATGTTCAACTTATTTATGACAATGCCGAAGCGCTATACAAGTTTTGAAGCCGGTTTACAAATCCGCTTCTACGCTGTCCAAGCTTTAAACCTCCTAACAACAACATTCAATACGCAAAAATCACAAACAAAAGCATAATCAACTAATAATCTTAAATGAATAATCAAAAATGGCTGAACCCTTTGTAATTTAGGTTCAGCCATTTTTATATTTATACGTACATAGTGACGTCTCTTTAATAACGTTAAAGTTGTATTATGCTTCGGTATTGCCTACTTCTTCTGCGATACCTACAATCACTTGTACTGCTTTTTCCATGACATCGATAGAAGCGTATTCGAATGGACCATGGAAGTTATCGCAACCTGTGAAGATGTTTGGTGTCGGTAAGCCCATAAATGATAGTTGTGAGCCGTCTGTACCACCGCGAATCGGTTCAGTATTAGGTTCAATACCTAATTGTTTGAAGACACGTTTTGGAATCTCGATGACTTCAGGTACTTCATTGATTTTTTCAGCCATATTGAAGTATTGGTCATGGACTTCTACTTCAACTGGATTATTTGAATAATCTGCGTTAATTTCATTTTTAATATCTTCAAGCAATGCTTTACGTGCTTCAAAGCGATTGCGGTCGTGATCACGTACGATATATTTCAATTGAGCTTTTTCAGTTGTACCATTGAAGTTCATCAAGTGGAAGAAACCTTCATAGCCTTCTGTTTCTTCTGGCACTTCATCTTGCGGTAATTGACTATCGAAGCGTTCGCCTAATTTAATCGCATTAACCATGACATCTTTCGCAGAACCTGGATGTACATTGACACCATGACAAGTAATCGTTGCTTCAGCTGCGTTAAAGCTTTCAAATTGTAATTCGCCATATTGACTGCCGTCCATTGTATAGGCAAAGTCAGCCCCGAAACGAGCTACATCGAATTTATGAGGTCCACGTCCGATTTCTTCATCTGGCGTAAATGCGACACGGATACGTCCGTGTTTCACTTCTGGATGTTCAACTAAATAGTTTAAAGCAGTCATAATTTCAGCAACACCCGCTTTATCGTCTGCGCCAAGTAATGATGTACCGTCTGTAATCATTAAAGTGTGGCCTTCTACTGATTTTAAAGCAGGGAAGACAGTTTGGTTTAATTCGCGGTCCGTATCGCCGAGTTGAATTGGCTTGCCGTCGTAGTTTTCAATAATTTGCGGCTTAACATTTGTCGCATTAAAGTCTGGTGAAGTATCAACGTGTGCTAAAAAGCCTACAGTCGGTACTTCTTTTGCGATATTGCTCTCTAATGTCGCAAATAAATAGCCATTATCATCTAAGTCTGTATCTAAACCAAGATTTTCTAATTCTTGTTTTAACACATTTAACAAATCCCATTGTTTCTCAGTTGATGGTGTTGCTTCTGAGTCTGGATTAGATTGTGTATCAATCTCCGCATAACGTTTCAGTCTGTCGATTAATTGTTCTTTCACTTGATATGCACCCCTTAACCTCTATTATTCATGTTAAATTGTTTCCTATAGGATTTACCTTTCATTTTACCATAGTTGATTCTAATACGATTATAAATATGGTAACTGATTTCTGCACATAATATACCAAAAGCAATGGCACCTGAAATCAAGGTAACCTCTAAAAAGGTGTTGACTGCATGGGTATATTGATTTGTGACTAGGAAACGTGTGGCTTCATACGCAGCGCCCCCAGGTACAAGGGGAATGATACCTGGCACAATAAAGATAATGACAGGTTGGAAATAACGTTTTGCCATCGCATGACTCATAATTGCTAAGATAAAGCTGCCTAGGAAAGAAGCAGCCACTTTACCTGAGTTCAAATCCATCGAAATGATGTAGATGGTCCATCCCATTGCGCCTACATAACCGCATGCCGGCAATTGTTTACGCGGCGCGTTGAATAGGATTGAAAATAGCAATGTAGAACAAAAGCTGATAACAAAGTGAAATAAATAATGTAAGATCAATTCTGTAACACGCCTTTCTTAAAAGAAGAGTAAAATAATCGCAACACCGGCACCGATCGCAAAGGCAGTCAATGCAGCTTCCATACCGCGTGACATCCCAGCAAGCAATTCACCGGCCATTAAATCTCTGATTGCATTAGTGATTAAAATACCTGGTACTAAGACCATGACCCCTGAAATGGTAATAATATCTTGGTTGATGGATAGTCCGAGTTTATGACTGATGGCGGCGACACTAATGACAACAATGGCACTGATAAACTCAGAAAAGAATTTGATTTGAATAAAACGTTGAACGAAATCGAATGTTAAGAAAGCACCTGCACCCGCCAAAATGGCAAAAATGGAATCTTGTGCAACGCCTCCAAACATAAATAAGAAAAATCCACAGGCAATAGAAGCGGCTAAAAATTTAGTTAAATATGAATATTGCAGTGAAGCATGTTCTAAATGAATCAATTCTGATTTTGCTTCATCAATCGTTAGTTCATTTTTAGCGATTTTACGTGAAATATTATTGGCTAGGGCAATTTTTTCTAAGTCCGTTGTTCTATCACGCACACGAATCAATCGTGTGTTCGTTCGGTCGTTTAATGAGAATATAATCGCAGTATTCGACACGAAACTGTTGGTATTATCTAAACCAAAACTATAAGCGATGCGAGACATCGTATCTTCAACACGATATGTTTCTGCACCGCTTTCAAGTAATATCTTTCCTGCAGTGAGTACAACGTCTATCACTTTGTTCTCATCTATTATGGTAATTGCTTCTTCAGGCACCTTTTTGCGCTCCTTCTCGTTTGATTTTGTTGACACTTGAAAGTTTACAGGGAACAGTAAAAAGTTGCAATAGAACATCGATGATTGCAATAGAAATGAAAAAAAGAGACAAGAACCGTAATAGATTCTTGTCTCAATATGTCATTTTTTGAAACAAATGGTTTATTTAACAATTGGGTTAAACATCACTTGGTTACGCCCTTCATTTTTAGCCATATGCAACATATCATCTGCATCTTTAAAGACTTTACGTTGTGATTTGTAATCGTCTGCGGTTAAATAACCGATACCGATAGATACAGAGAGTTTGATGACTTCTTTATTCGGCAAGTGGAATGTTGATTGTTCCACGCCTGCACGAATACTTTCAGCCAGTTTCACACTTTGGTCAAGTGAATAACCAAGCAGTACTACTGAGAATTCTTCGCCGCCGTTTCTGAATATTTTCATGTTCGGTGGCACATAGTTGATTAATAGTTGTGAGATTTGTTTTAAGACTGCATCTCCTGAACGGTGCGTAAAGGCATCGTTTACATCTTTGAAGCCGTCGATATCAATTAAAAGTAAACCTAAACTTGTATTTTTATCATCTGCTTTGTCTGTCATTTTATTTAAATGACGATCAAATTCTTTTACATTGCCAAGTCCAGTTAAATAATCATAACGTTCTTCGTTTTCATATCGTTGGACAAGTGTAAAGAAACGCCAAATATCTACAAAGATAATGGAAGATGCGATAGTAACGATAAATGATATCGGAATTAAGTATATAATTTCTTGTAATGTATAGAAGTGCGTAATCATTGAAACGACACTTAAGATAACTAAACTTACGACGTTCAAGATTTGAAGTGACACAATATCATTTTGTTTGATAAAGGGTCCGATGATGCTTACAGCTAAGGCGATAATTAATAAAGCAATATTATATGCCAAAGGATCGCCGTAAACGAAAACATCTACGACAAAAATAATAGCTGCAGCCACCATAGTAAAGAAGACGTTTGTATAACGTCCTAAGAATAAGAGCGGCACAAATGTTAAATAAAGTAAATAATTATGAACTGGTATCGGATAGGCCGCAAGTAAAAGTGCGACGACAGTCATAAGAATCGTGACATAAGTTTGTGAAAACTTCATTTGTTTCGTTTCTGAATATTGCAGTCTATGAAAGAGATAGATACCTGCAACAGTCACCGAAGTATTGTAAATGATAGCTTCAATCATAATTGATCTGCTCCTTTGTATAACCACTTAGTTATTGTAAGTGAAAATATACATTTTGTCATCTGAAACATTGATAACTGTTATTATAATCTACTACAATAATCAATAATTCGTGTTAAAATAGATTATTGATATTGTATACATATGAGTATTGAAGGGAGGTTCCCTTGTCAAAAGGCAGATAACAGCGTGTTCTCTTTAAGTATGACATAGATTGAACAGTATTTTGGCAATGGATATAAAATGATAACACTTTTACTGATATTAGTTACCATGGCGGTAAGTGTGATTTTGACGCCGATTGTGATTAAAATATCCAAAAAGCTGGATATTATGGATAAGCCGAATTATCGAAAAGTGCACACGAAACCTGTTTCTGTACTAGGGGGAACGGTGATACTCTTTGCGTTTATTTTAGGAATTTGGATTGGTCATCCTATTGAACGTGAGATTATTCCTTTAATTCTTGGAACGATGATTATGTATTTTGTCGGTTTGATTGATGATGTGCATGACTTAAAACCGTTGTACAAACTTGCAGGCCAGATTTTAGCTGCACTAGTGGTAGTGTATCACGGTGTCACAATTGACTTCATTCAATTGCCGTTCGTTCCAGGCACGATTCAGTTCGGTATTTTAAGTATTCCGATTACTGTTTTTTGGATTATTGCGATTACCAATGCGATTAACTTAATCGATGGGCTAGATGGTTTAGCCGCAGGGGTTTCAACTATCGCATTTATGACGATTGGCTTTATTGCGATATTACAAGCGGATATTTTTATCATGATGATTTGTTCAGTCATGATTGGTTCGTTGCTCGGCTTTTTATTTTATAATTCACATCCCGCAAAGATTTTCTTAGGAGACAGCGGCTCACTACAACTCGGCTTTATTATCAGCTTTGTTTCTTTACTCGGGTTCAAGAATATTACTTTCTTCTCGTTACTGTTCCCGATGGTGATTTTAGCCGTACCGTTTATCGATACATTATTTGCGATGATCAGAAGAGCGAAAAAGGGACAACGTATTATGCAGCCGGATAAATCGCATTTACATCACAAGTTATTAAAACTTGGTTATACACACCGTCAAACCGTGTTTTTAATTTATTCGATTGCGATTATGTTCAGTATCTCAAGTGTTATTTTATACTTATCACAACCATGGGGCGTTGTGATGATGTTGATCCTAATTCTAGTCACGATTGAATTGATTGTAGAATTTACAGGATTAATTGATGACAATTATCGTCCGTTACTGAGTATGCTTGAGAAACGTGGCAGCAGACACGACAAAGAATAATATGTAAAATCACATAAAAATAACCGCTTGAGTTTCGTCTTGTGAAATTCAAGCGGTTTTTTTATATCTAATTTGTTTCAATATCGAAAGGCAGGCGCGTTACTTGTTCTTCATCTAATTCGAATGTACCTGCAGTAATTCGATTTAAAAAGTTGATAAAGTCTTCGTAATCATCTTCTAATACATCGATACGGTAACTCACTTTATCTGTATACATCGTATCTCTTAAAATGAAGTTTGTTGATTGCAGTTCGTATTCGAATTTACCTGTCTGTTCATAACTGATTGTAACTGTAGTGGGTATCGCATTACGTAATTCAACACGTCCGCCTTCTTTGATCGCATCACGAACGGCGCCACTGTACGCTCTGATTAAGCCGCCTGTACCAAGTTTGATGCCGCCGAAGTAACGTGTCACTACAGCTGCAGTATTATGTGTCTCAAGTTTTTTTAGAATTTCTAACATTGGTACGCCAGCTGTACCACTTGGTTCTCCATCGTCATTTGCTTTTTGAATCAACATACTATCGCCGATGGTATACGCTGAACAGTTATGTGTGGCATCGCGATGTTCTTTTTTAACTTCATCAATAAAAGCTTTTGCTTCATCTTCACTTTCTACTGGCTTAATATGAGCGATAAAACGTGACTTGTTAATCACATTTTCAATCACGTATTCTTGTTTAATCGTAATAATATGATTCTCCATTTTATGACATCCTTTAACTAGTTCCTATGACAATAGAATTGCTTGTCTTTGCTTCTATTATACATGCTCCGGATATTTTTTCTAAATGGAAAAATCAATTTTCTTTTTTAATAAAATAGGGTATGATTGACAATGAGTATATTTGAGGAGGAAAATCATGAAGATTGCTGTAATGACGGATTCTACAACATCATTAACACAAGCTTTATTAGATGAATATGATATTTCGGTTGTGCCATTAAGTGTGATATTTGAAAATGGAGATTCCTTTATTGAAAGAGAGGATATTCAACCAAGTGAATTATATCAGCGTATGCGTTCAGAAACGCAAATTCCGACAACAAGTCAGCCCGCTATTGGTAAAGTCGTAGAAGAATATGAGAAACTCAAAGATGAAGGATATACAGATGTTATCGGTTTATTCTTATCAGCAGGTATCAGTGGTACATACCAATCAGCAACACAAGCTGGCGAAATGGTCGAAGGCATTAACGTGCACACATTCGATTCAAAATTATCAGGTATGATTTTAGGCGGATATGTGGTTTATGCTGCTGAACGCGTAAGAGAAGGTGCATCTCCAGAAACAATCATCGATGAATTATTAGAGATGCGTGAACATACAGGGGCAGAAGTTGTTGTAGATGACTTAAAAAACTTACAAAAGAGCGGCCGTATTACAGGTGCACAAGCGTTTATCGGTACATTGTTAAAAATGAAACCTGTCTTAAAATTCGAGGATGGCGTGATTGTACCATTAGATAAAGTGCGTACGAAAAAACGTGCTGTCAAACGCATTGAAGACGGTGTGTTAGAAAAAGTTAAAGATTATGATGAGGTTACACTCTATGTCGTTAATGGTGATTCAAGAGAAGATGGCTTGAAACTTTATGAGAATTTGAAAAAACGTTGCCCTGATCATTATGTGATCAACTATTCGGATTTCAGTCCGGTTATCGCATCGCATTTAGGTGTCGGCAGTATCGCATTAGGTTTCACTAATAAACGTATTCCATCTTTAGAAAATCGTCCAGAGGACTATGTAGAACAATAATAAATTTAAATACAATTTTTCGGGCAAATGAAGTCCACTGTCTCAGACAGTGACTTGATTTGTCTTTTTTTATTTAGGAGGGATTATCCTGACAACAATTAAGCGTTATGGAAAGTTAGTCAGAAGTACGAAACATCTGACTGATGAAACGATTATCTATCAAGGACCAGGTGTGATACAAAATGACAAAGGAAAATGGTATTGTCAGCAATGTGGAACACCTCATCAAGACGAGTATTATACGTATCATTCAAAAATTCACGATCAACCGATAACTTATTGTCGAAGTTGTTTATCACTCGGTCGTATGGATAGCTTTAAGCCAATATATATTACCAAAACTGCACATCAAATTAGTTCAGGAGAATATCATTTGGACTTTGAACTGTCTGAACAACAAGCCTATGCTTCCTCACATATTATTCGAGCGATTCAACAGCAGGAAAATTTATTACTATATGCGGTAACAGGTGCAGGAAAAACAGAAATGATGTTTGCGGGAATTCAACATGCCAGACAACAAGGTATGAATGTGGCGATTGTATCACCGCGTGTCGATGTGGTCATTGAAATCAGCAAGCGTATTATCGAATCGTTTAAAGGTGAACATATAGACGTCTTGTACCAAGGACAAAGCCAGACGTATCAAGGTCATTTTGTCATTGCGACGGTGCATCAATTATATCGCTTTAAACAACACTTTGATGTGATATATATTGATGAGGTTGATGCATTTCCGCTTGCGATGGATCCTTTATTGATGCAGACACTCATTCAAGCTTCAGCTTTTGCTTATAGTCATATTTATATGACAGCTACGCCTTCCTCACGTTTATTAAAACAATTCAAAAAAGAGAATATCATTACTTTACCAGCGCGTTATCATCGTAAACCGCTTCCCGTCCCCAAATTCCACTACTTCAAATTCAAACCGAAACGCATGCAACGCTATTTACTTGAACTTCTTCGAAAACAACTTGAAAACCAACGCGTCACTTTAGTCTTCTTTAATCAAATTGAAGCGATGGAACAAGCCTTGGCACACTATCAAAAATATTTCAAAGACTTGGTGGCAGTTCATAGTGAAGATGCCTTGCGTTTTGAGAAAGTAGAAACTTTAAGAGCAGGTAAACATCCGATTATCTTCACGACCACGATTTTAGAACGGGGTTTCACGATGGCACATTTAGATGTCATTGTCATCGACAGCCAAAGTTTCCAAACTGCAGCTTTAGTTCAAATTGCAGGACGTACAGGACGTAAAATACAAGATACCAGCGGCTTAGTGTTGTTTTTGCATAATGGGGTCACCTTATCTATGGTGCAAGCCAAACGCCAAATTAAACAAATGAATCAATTAGGGTTACAAAAGGGGTGGTTGGATGCCGAAATGTAAACTATGCTTAACTCCATTTTCGGAACCTTTAACTGCCGCAAATTTTTATAAATCACCTCAAATTCTGTGTGAACATTGTCGACAGGCATTTGAAGCATGTCGTCTAGAAAAAGTGAAACGCTGTCCGCGTTGTTTAAAACCGTTAGACGAAAGTGAAGAAGCTTGTTTAGATTGTCAGTTTTTAGTTCGCAAATTCAACTTAATGCATCAACTTCATTGTGATTACCGTTATACAGGGAAAGTACGCGAGACGATTCATCAATATAAAATTGCTGGAGATACGGCATTATGTGAAGTCATCGCAAACCTTATTCGATTGCCGAAGCAACAGTATGACTATATCATTCCAATTCCTTCACCAATCGCAAGGGATCAACAAAGAACATTTAATCCAGTAGAAATGGTTTTAGCTGCAAAAGGGGTTAAGTATCATCTGATACTGCAAACAGACGTTAGACCGAAACAATCCACTTTGAATAAAGCGATGCGTGCCAAAGCTCCCAATCCATTTTATATTAATCCTGCATTTCAAGATGTAGATTTACAAAATAAGCGCATTTTACTCGTAGATGATATTTATACAACAGGGCTAACGGCCCATCATGCGATTGAAGCTTTATTTATCAGAAAAGTTGGAAAAATAGATGTATTTGCTTTTGCTAGATAGTTGAAACATGTTATTATAAAGGTGAGCATTACCAATCAAAACATATATAGAGGTTAAAGGAGTCGATCACTATGATTAGATTTGAAATTCATGGAGACAACCTCACTATTACAGACGCAATTCGTAATTACATTGAGGACAAAGTTGGTAAACTAGAACGTTACTTTACAAATGTGCCGAACGTTGATGCACATGTTAAAGTAAAAACTTACGCCAATTCAAGCACTAAAATTGAAGTGACAATTCCGCTTAAAGACGTGACACTTCGTGCAGAAGAAAGAAACGACGATTTATATGCGGGCATTGATTTAATCACTAACAAATTAGAACGTCAAGTGCGTAAGTACAAAACACGCGTTAATCGTAAAAAACGTAAAGAGAATGAGAAAGAACCATTCCCATCAATCCCAGCAGCTACACCAGAAACTGCTGATCAAGATAACAATGATGAAATCGAAATCATTCGTTCTAAACAATTCAGCTTAAAACCGATGGATTCTGAAGAAGCCGTATTACAAATGGACTTATTAGGTCATGACTTCTTCATCTTTACAGACCGTGATACAGATGGTACAAGCATCGTTTATCGCAGAAAAGATGGAAAATACGGTTTAATTGAAACAGTTGAAAATTAATAATTAATGTCTCATGAGAGGCTCGCAGCTGTGAGGTTGCGAGTCTCTTTTTTAATGACTACTAATTTCAAAGATTAAGTTTGTATTAATAAGATTGTATTTGATTGATTTCAGTAAGTTGAACGTGTCAAAATATAGAGGATATGTTTGAAACGTGTAATGCACCAACAACACAAATAGAAACTTTGGATTAAGTGAAGAAAATCATAAACACTGATACTTATAAATAAAGAGTTATCAACTATTAGATTGAGTATATAAGTGTAACTTTTACGATATAAATGGTAAGATGAATTGTTGTAAGCCAAACAGTTTTTATACCAAAGGAGCGAACAGAATGGGTTTTTTATCAAAAATTGTTGACGGCAATAAGAGAGAAATTAAACGCCTAGGTAAGCAAGCGGACAAAGTACTCGCATTAGAAGAGGAAATGTCGATTCTTACTGATGAAGAAATTAGAAATAAAACACAAGAACTTAAAGAACGAGTTCAAGCTGAAGAAGATGTAGTTAAACAAGATAAAATATTAGACGAAATCCTTCCTGAAGCCTTTGCTTTAGTAAGAGAAGGGGCTAAACGTGTGTTCAATATGTCACCTTACCGTGTCCAAGTCATGGGCGGTATTGCGATTCATAACGGTGATATTTCAGAAATGAGAACCGGTGAAGGTAAAACGTTGACAGCGACAATGCCGACGTATTTGAACGCTTTAGCAGGTCGCGGTGTACACGTTATTACAGTCAACGAATATTTAGCAAGTGTACAAAGTGAAGAAATGGCTGAGTTATATAACTTCTTAGGTTTATCTGTAGGATTAAACTTAAACAGTTTATCAACAGAGGAGAAACGCCAAGCCTATAATGAAGATATCACGTACAGTACTAACAACGAACTTGGTTTCGATTACTTACGTGACAACATGGTGAATTATGCAGAAGAACGTGTTATGCGTCCGCTTCACTTCGCCATCATTGATGAGGTCGACTCTATCTTAATCGACGAAGCACGTACACCTTTAATTATTTCTGGTGAAGCAGAAAAATCAACATCACTTTACACACAAGCGAACGTATTCGCGAAAATGTTGAAAGCTGAAGATGATTATAACTATGATGAGAAAACAAAATCTGTTCAATTAACAGATCAAGGTGCAGATAAAGCTGAACGTATGTTTAAACTGGATAACTTATATGATTTAAACAACGTAGATATTATTACACATATCAATACAGCATTACGTGCCAACTATACACTACAACGTGATGTCGACTACATGGTGACAGATGGTGAAGTATTAATCGTTGACCAATTTACAGGTCGTACAATGCCAGGTCGTCGTTTCTCAGAAGGGTTGCACCAAGCGATTGAAGCAAAAGAAGGCGTGCAAATCCAAAATGAATCTAAGACAATGGCATCGATTACGTTCCAAAACTTCTTCCGTATGTACAACAAATTATCTGGTATGACAGGTACAGCGAAAACTGAGGAAGAAGAGTTCCGTAATATCTATAACATGACAGTTACGCAAATTCCGACGAACCGCCCTGTACAACGTATCGACAAACCTGATTTAATTTATATCAGTCAAAAAGGTAAATTCGACGCGGTGGTTGAAGATGTTGTAGAAAAACATAAAAAAGGTCAACCGATTCTTTTAGGTACAGTAGCGGTTGAAACCAGTGAATATATTTCTAAGTTATTGAAAAAACGCGGCGTACGTCATGACGTCTTAAACGCGAAAAACCATGAGCGTGAAGCAGAAATCGTTTCTACTGCAGGTCAAAAAGGTGCTGTAACGATTGCGACAAACATGGCCGGTCGTGGTACAGATATCAAACTTGGCGAAGGTGTCGAAGAACTGGGCGGTTTAGCAGTTATCGGTACAGAACGTCATGAATCACGTCGTATCGATGACCAATTACGTGGTCGTTCTGGTCGTCAAGGTGACAGAGGTGAAAGTCGTTTCTACTTATCACTTCAAGACGAATTAATGGTACGTTTCGGTTCAGAACGTCTTCAAAATATGATGGGCCGTTTAGGTATGGATGATTCTACACCGATTGAATCTAAAATGGTTTCTCGTGCTGTAGAGTCTGCACAAAAACGTGTAGAAGGTAATAACTTCGATGCGCGTAAACGTATTCTTGAATATGACGAAGTATTACGTAAGCAACGTGAAATTATTTACGGTGAACGTAACAGCATTATCGATAATGAAGAAAGTTCTGATCTTGTAAAAACAATGATGCGTTCAACACTAGATCGCGCCATCGGTTATTATGTAAATGATGACTTAGATGAAGTAGATTACGATCCGTTCATTAATTATGTAGAAGATGTCTTCTTACATGAAGGTGAATTAGATATCTCTGAAATCAAAGGTAAAGATAGAGAAGATATCTTTGATACAGTATGGGAAAAAGTTGAAGCTGCTTATGAAAAACAAAAAGCTAATATTCCTGAGCAATTTAATGAGTTCGAACGTATGATTTTATTACGTTCTATCGATAGTCGTTGGACAGACCATATCGATACGATGGACCAATTACGTCAAGGTATTCATTTACGCTCATACGGACAACAAAACCCACTTCGTGATTATCAAAATGAAGGACATCAACTTTTCGATAATATGATGATGAATATCGAAGAAGATGTCAGCAAATATATCCTTAAGTCTGTCATCACAGTAGAAGATGATGTGGAACGTGATAAAGCAAAGGAGTATAAAGGGCAGCATGTCTCAGCTGAAGACGGTAAAGAGAAAGTCAAAGCGAAACCGATTGTGAAAGGCGACCAAGTCGGCCGTAACGATCCCTGCCCATGCGGAAGCGGCAAGAAATACAAAAACTGCTGTGGCAAATAGTATGCATTTCTAAGAACCATTGCGTATTGTAAGGAAGAAAATTTGGTCTTCCTTACAGGCAGTCGGTTCTTTTTTCATACAAGCATATCTCTAAGTTATGCTAAAATAGGAAAAGTATAGAACAAACTAATCAATCAATGTACAGGAGAGAAAAAAGATGGAACTATCTGAAATTAAGCGTAATATCGCGAACTATAGTGAAAAATTAGAACAACTTAGGGGGTCTCTTTGACTTAGAAGAAAAAGAGACAAACATCCAAGAATATGAAGAAATGATGACAGAACCGACATTCTGGGATGATCAAAATAAAGCGCAAGAAATTATTGATAAAAATAATGCGTTAAAGTCAGTAGTGCAAGGCTATCGTGATTTAGAAGCAGAAATCGAAGATATGAACGCGACGCACGAATTACTGCAAGAAGAATATGATGAAGATTTAAAAGCAGACTTAGAAGAAGAAACTGTAAACTTTAAAAGTAAATTGGACGAATTTGAATTACAGTTATTATTAAATGGACCTTATGATGATAACAATGCAATCTTAGAATTGCATCCAGGTGCTGGCGGTACAGAATCACAAGACTGGGCGAGCATGTTGCTTCGTATGTATCAACGCTATGCTGAAGATAAAAACTTTAAAGTAGAAGTAGCAGATTATTTACCTGGTGATGAAGCGGGCGTTAAAAGTGTGACATTGTTAATCAAAGGTCATAATGCGTATGGCTATTTAAAAGCTGAAAAAGGTGTGCATCGTTTAGTACGTATTTCGCCGTTCGACTCATCAGGCAGACGTCATACGTCATTCGTCTCTTGTGATGTCATCCCTGAATTCAATAATAATGAAATCGAAATCGATATTAACCCGGATGATATTACAGTCGATACATTCAGAGCATCAGGTGCCGGTGGTCAGCACATCAACAAAACAGAGTCTGCCATCCGTATTACCCACCATCCAACAGGTATTGTGGTAAATAACCAAAATGAACGTTCACAAATTAAGAACCGTGAAGCGGCTATGAAAATGTTGAAATCTAAATTGTATCAATTGAAATTAGAAGAACAAGAAAAAGAAATGGCTGAAATCCGAGGCGAACAAAAAGACATCGGCTGGGGCAGTCAGATTCGTTCTTATGTTTTCCATCCATATTCAATGGTGAAAGATCACCGTACGAATGAAGAAACAGGTAACGTTAACGCAGTAATGGATGGAGAAATAGGACCATTCATTGAAGCGTACTTACGTACACAAATGGATAACCGTGACGCGTAATGTCACAGATCAAGACCAGAGTATAATATACTTTGGTCTTTTATTTTTTATCAAACAAAAAACATTATTGATAAAAGTAAATTTAGATGTTAAATGCATGAGTTAATATTACTGTTATGTTACAAAGAATCCTATTAAAAAGGTTAATAAGCGTACTAGTGCCAATGATTTAGTTTAATTGACAGAAAGTTTCTTTGATTTAGAGATTAAACGATAGTATAACGTTTATATTACAACTCTATAACATTCCACCTAGAGCGGAAGGGTTGTGCTATATTGGATTTATCAATTAATGATTAAAAAATGACAGCAAAGGATGAAATAATAAATGAAGAAAGCTTTATTACTATCAGCATCATCATTAACTCTATTAACAGCATTGAATGGTGTTGCATCTGCAGAACAAACGCATGTAGTTAAAGAAGATGCTAAGTTAAGCGAAGTTGCAGCTTTGTTTGCCACTACTACTGATGAAATTAAATCACTTAATAAATTAAGCCAAGACGAAGTTAAAAAAGACACTGCTTTAGTATTACCTGACACAGACGTTGTAGAAGTTAAAGCAGGAGACACTTTAAAATCAATCGCAGCAGCACATAAAATCTCTTTAGATCAATTATACAAATTAAACCCAGGCGTGACACACATCATTTTACCTGGCGATATTTTAGCAGTTTCTGACAAAGGTGCAGCGCATTTAGAAGCGTTACATACTGGTAAAGCTGTACCACAAACAGAACAAAAATCTGGTCAAGCAACAGCAAACTATGATGCACCAGCACACACAACATCAGCTCCTGTAAACTACACTGCTGATGCAGCTTATAACACAAGCTACACTAGTTATGAAGCACCATCTTATAACTATTCACAATCATATAGTGCACCAACAACGTCTTATAGTGCACCTTCATATCAAACAAGTGCACCATCTTACTATTCAGGTGCAAACCTTTACACAGCAGGTCAATGTACTTCATACGCATTCGATCGTGCAGGCGGTAAAGTAGGTTCAACTTGGGGTAACGCAAATAACTGGGCAAACGCAGCGGCAGCAGCGGGACACACAGTAAACAATATTCCAGCAGCAGGTTCAATCATGCAATCTTCTGCAGGTGCTTACGGTCACGTAGCATATGTTGAAGGTGTTAACAGCGACGGTTCAGTTCGTGTATCTGAAATGAACTACGGCTATGGCCCAGGTGTCGTAACTTCACGTACGATTTCAGCTGGTCAAGCAAGCGGTTATAACTTCATTCACTAATTAAAAAATGATTTGCACTGTTCTCTATTGAGAGGATGGTGCTTTTTTTTATTGGTTCAAGTGAAATGTAAAGGTTAAGTAAATCGGAAATAAATGCTTTAAATTACAGAAAGAAAAATGGTAAAGTTAAAGCAACTTCAGACATTGTATGAAGGAAAACCACATACATTATTATAAAGTTCATAAATATAAACTCTTTATTCGTTATATTTCCGCTAGTAAAAGAAAAATGTTTTAATAAAATTGAAAGTAATCGTGATAAAGTGCTTGATATATATTCGTGTATGCGGGTATAATATTTGATTAAATAGATAAGGGGTGAGCTCAACGTGGGTGTACATCAATATTTTAAAAGATTATCTGATTTAGAAAAGCTGATACGCTTGCCTGGTAAATTCAAGTATTTTGAGCATAATGTAGCAGCACATTCATTTAAAGTAACGAAAATAGCGCAATACTTAGCCACAGTAGAAGAACATCATGGCAATGAAATTGATTGGAAAAGCTTATATGAAAAAGCTTTGAATCATGACTTTGCGGAAGTATTTACAGGGGATATTAAAACGCCTGTGAAATATGCCAGCCGTGATTTGAAGAAATTGTTCTCGCAAGTGGAAGAAGAGATGGTAGATAATTTTATTAGAGAAGAATTTCCGGAAGAATATCAAGATGTTTACAGAGAACGTCTGCAAGAAGGCAAAGATGATTCTTTAGAAGGTCAAATTTTGGCAGTAGCTGATAAAATCGACTTGTTATATGAAACATTTGGTGAAATTCAAAAGCGTAATCCAGACTCACTTTTCTTTGAAATTTATGAAATGTCTTTAGAAACTATTATGCAGTTTGATCACTTAGTGTCCGTTCAAGATTTTATCGAGAACGTCATCCCTGAAATGTTAACGGAAAACTTCATTCCACGTTCAGAGTTACGAGAATTAACAATGTCGATTTTAAATAAAAGAGACGGGTGACCGCTTATGCTTCTCATTTGGTATCTTTGTGCCTCATTTTTCCCATGTATACTTGTTGTACTATTTAGTGTAGTAACGAAAAATAAATGGGTCGGCGCAATTGTGACATTAATGCTGATCGGCGGTTCTATATATAAAGGATTCTTTCATAGTGAATGGATTATTTTTATAGATGTTGTATCTCTGCTGGCTGGTTTTGTGATTGTAGATCAATTGCGTCTTCATAAACAGCATGAAGATGATCGTTGAATAGAAATGAAACAGGTGCTTGTCTAAAAAAGACAAGTGCTTTTTGTTTGGGGAAAAAGAGTGGTTTTACGAACAGATGTTTGTATCTTTTTGACAGAATCTGTTACAATATATAGTGATGTAAAAAGTTTGAAATAGAGTAATTGAGAGTATAGAAAGACTAAATAGAACGATGAAATGAGATTTTGAGAAGTTGCGAATTAACCAGCTTAATTGCAATCTCAACATGAAGTATATGGTTGGGACAGACGACAAGTGTCTCAACCTATTTATATTTTAAAACTCATATTTTTCTATAGAAGTGTCAATAAAGGAGGATACCGAATTTTATGGAACATCATCCATTTAAAATTGTTTCTGAGTTTACCCCGCAAGGTGACCAACCAGCCGCTATCGAAAAAATTTCAAAGGGTATTAAAGAAGGTAAACGTCACCAAACGTTACTCGGAGCAACAGGTACAGGTAAGACCTTTACGATGAGTAATGTCATTCAACAAGCGGGCAAACCGACATTAGTATTAGCCCATAACAAGACCTTAGCTGGTCAATTATATAAAGAGTTCAAAGAATTTTTCCCGGAAAATAGAGTAGAGTACTTTGTCAGCTTCTATGATTATTATCAACCAGAAGCTTATGTGCCATCTACTGACACATTTATCGAAAAAGATGCGACAATCAATGATGAAATTGACCAATTACGTCACTCAGCAACAAGCTCACTCTTTGAGCGTGACGATGTCATTGTCGTTGCCAGTGTCAGCAGTATCTTCGGTTTAGGGGATCCTTCTGAATATAGCAGTTTAGTAGTTAACGTCCGTCAAGGAATGGAAATGGATCGCAGTCAATTTCTACGTGCATTAGTAGATATTCAATATTCAAGAAACGACATCGACTTTAAACGCGGGACATTCAGAGTTCGCGGTGATGTAGTAGAAGTCTTCCCGGCGTCTCGAGATGAAATGTGTATCCGTGTAGAATTCTTCGGTGATGAAATTGATCGTATCAGCGAAGTAAACTATTTAACAGGTGAAGTATTACGTGAAAGAGAACACTTCTCTATCTTCCCGGCATCCCACTTCGTAACTAGAGATGAAAAATTGGAATTAGCGATTCAACGTATCGAAAAAGAATTAGCAGATCGCTTAAAGTATTTAAGAGAGAATAATAAATTATTAGAAGCGCAACGCTTAGAACAACGTACGAACTATGACCTTGAAATGATGAGAGAGATGGGCTTTTGTTCAGGAATTGAGAACTATTCAGTCCACTTGAGTTTAAGAGATTATGGTTCAACACCGTATACGTTATTAGATTATTTCGGTGATGACTGGTTAATTATGATTGATGAATCTCACGTTACATTACCACAAGTCAGAGGGATGTATAACGGAGATAAAGCACGTAAACAAGTTTTAGTTGACCATGGTTTCAGACTTCCGAGTGCTTTGGATAACCGTCCATTAACATTCGAAGAGTTTGAGAAAAAAGCACATCAATTAGTTTATGTGACTGCGACACCTGGGCCTTATGAACTAGAACATTCAGATGAAGTTGTTGAGCAAATTATTCGACCAACGGGCTTATTAGACCCTAAAATAGATGTCCGTCCGACGAAGAATCAAATTGATGATTTATTAAGTGAAATTCAAGATAGAATTGATAAAAATGAACGTGTACTCATTACAACGTTAACGAAAAAGATGAGTGAAGATTTAACGACTTATATGAAAGAAGCGGGAATTAAAGTCAATTACCTGCATTCAGAAATAAAAACATTAGAACGAATTGAAATCATTCGTGACTTACGTATGGGTACGTATGATGCGGTTGTCGGTATTAACTTACTAAGAGAAGGTATTGATATCCCAGAAGTTTCTTTAGTTGTAATTTTAGATGCGGATAAAGAAGGTTTCTTACGTTCTAACCGTTCATTAATTCAAACCATCGGCCGTGCTGCGCGTAATGAGCATGGTGAAGTAATCATGTATGCGGATAAGATTACAGATTCTATGCAGTATGCGATTGATGAAACAGAACGTCGTCGTAAAATTCAACAAGCATACAACGAAGAACATGGTATTACACCGAAAACAATTCGTAAGAAAATCCATGACGTTATTAGTGCGACAGTGGAAACAGATGAAGAAAATGAAAAAGAACAAAAAGTCGTACCTAAGAAATTAACGAAAAAAGAACGTGAAAAAACAATTGAAAATATAGAAAAAGAAATGAAACAAGCAGCGAAAGACTTAGACTTTGAGCGAGCAACAGAGCTAAGAGACATGTTGTTTGAACTGAAAGCAGAAGGGTGAGGTGACATGTGTGAGTAAGAAAGATCCATCTATTGTGGTCAAAGGTGCACGTGAAAATAATTTAAAAAGTGTCAATGTGGAATTGCCTAAAAATAAATTGATTGTGATGACTGGACTATCAGGTTCAGGTAAGTCATCTTTGGCTTTCGACACGATTTATGCAGAAGGACAACGCCGTTATGTAGAATCATTAAGTGCTTACGCACGTCAATTCTTAGGACAAATGGATAAGCCGGATGTTGATACGATTGAAGGGTTATCTCCGGCAATTTCGATTGACCAAAAAACGACAAGTAAAAACCCGAGATCTACGGTTGCGACGGTAACCGAAATTTATGATTATATTCGTTTATTATATGCACGTGTCGGAAAAGCATTTTGTCCACATCATGGTATTGAAATTGAATCACAAACAGTACAACAAATGGCTGACCGTATTTTAGAGTTAGAAGAACGTACTAAAATTCAGTTGATGGCACCAATTGTGAATCACCGCAAAGGTTCACATGAAAAACTGCTTCAAGATATCAGTAAAAAAGGTTATGTACGTGTCAGAGTAGATGGTGACATTCATGATATCAATGATGTGCCAGAACTAGATAAGAATAAAAATCATACGATTGAAGTTGTTGTTGACCGTCTTGTGGTGAAAGAAGGTATTGAATCACGTCTGGCTGACTCTATTGAAACAGCGTTAGAACTAGCAGAAGGGAACTTAACAGTCGATGTGATTGGCGGAGAACCTTTAAAATTCTCTGAAAATCATGCTTGTCCGATTTGCGGATTCAGCATTGGTGAGTTAGAACCGCGTATGTTCAGTTTCAACAGCCCATTCGGTGCATGTCCAACTTGTGATGGTTTAGGACAAAAATTAAAAGTAGACGTAGATTTGGTTATTCCAGATCCGAATGTATCGTTACGTGAAGGTGCGATTGTACCTTGGGAACCAAAAAGTTCTGACTTCTATCCGACATTATTAAAACGTGTCGCAGAAGTGTATAAAATTGATATGGACAGACCGTTTAAAAAATTAACTGACCGTCAAAAAGACATCATTTTATACGGTTCAAAAGGTAAAGAGATTACTTTTACTTTCGAACAACGTAATGGTGCATCACGCACAAGAACGATGGAGTTTGAAGGCGTTGTGCCGAACATTGAACGTCGTTATCATGAATCTCCATCAGAATATGTTCGTGAAATGATGCAGAAATATATGACGGAATTACCTTGTGAAACATGTCATGGTAAACGTTTAAGCCAAGAAGCATTATCTGTGTATGTTTCAGGTTTGAATATCGGAGAAGTTGTAGAGTATTCCATTAAAGAAGCATTGCATTTCTTCGAAAACATCGATTTATCTGAACAAGACCGTAAGATTGCAGATTTAATCTTGAAAGAAATTATCTCAAGATTGTATTTCTTAAATAACGTTGGTTTAGATTATTTAACGTTAAATCGTTCATCAGGTACATTATCTGGTGGTGAAGCGCAACGTATTCGTTTAGCCACACAAATCGGTTCACGTTTAACGGGCGTATTATATGTGTTAGATGAGCCTTCTATTGGTTTACATCAAAGAGATAATGATCGTTTAATCAACACATTGAAAGAAATGCGTGATTTAGGTAATACGCTGATTGTGGTTGAACATGATGATGATACGATGAGAGAAGCGGATTATCTTGTAGACGTAGGTCCTGGTGCCGGCGATTACGGGGGTGAAATTGTCGCAGCAGGTACACCTAAACAAGTCATGCGTAATTCTAAATCATTAACAGGTCAGTATCTGAGCGGTAAGAAACGTATTGAAGTCCCAGAACATCGCAGACCTGTGACAGACCGTAAACTAAAAGTACGCGGTGCCAGCAGTAACAACTTGAAAGACGTAGATGTAGATTTCCCGCTTTCTACAATGACTGTTGTTACAGGTGTTTCTGGGTCAGGTAAAAGTTCATTAGTGAACGAAGTACTGTATAAAACATTGGCACAAAAATTAAACCGTTCGAAAATCAGACCAGGTAAAGTGGATAAAATTGAAGGTATTGATCAACTTGATAAAGTGATTGATATTGACCAATCCCCAATTGGACGTACACCACGTTCAAACCCAGCAACTTACACAGGCGTTTTTGATGATATCCGTGATGTTTTCGCATCAACAAACGAAGCGAAAATCAGAGGGTATCAAAAAGGACGTTTCAGCTTTAACGTTAAAGGTGGACGTTGTGAAGCATGTAAAGGTGACGGGATTATCAAAATTGAAATGCATTTCTTACCAGATGTGTATGTACCTTGTGAAGTATGTGGCGGTAAACGCTATAACCGTGAAACGTTAGAAGTGACTTATAAAGGTAAAAATATCTCTGAAGTATTAGAAATGACCGCTGAAGATGCGACACATTTCTTTGAAAATATCCCTAAAATCAAACGTAAGCTACAAACATTAGTCGATGTTGGTTTAGGTTACGTGAAGCTCGGCCAACCTGCGACGACATTGTCAGGCGGGGAAGCTCAGCGTGTGAAACTCGCATCAGAACTGCATAAACGTTCAACAGGCCGTTCTATCTATATCTTAGATGAACCAACAACAGGTCTGCATGTGGATGACATTCGTCGTTTATTAAAAGTATTGAATCGTATTGTAGATAACGGAGATACTGTTGTGATAATTGAGCATAACTTGGATGTCATAAAAACAGCAGATTACTTGATTGATTTAGGTCCTGAAGGCGGCGATGGCGGAGGAACAATCGTTGCGACAGGTACACCTGAAGAAATCGCCGCATCTCCAGATTCTTATACAGGCAAATATTTGAAAACAGTATTAGAACGTGATGCAGCACAAACAAGTCAATAACCAGATTAAGACATTTCACTTAAAGCAGTGGAATGTCTTTTTTTATGACTTCAAAGAAAAAAGTTTGATTTTTGAACACATATAAGAAATGATAAGATGAATAGAGATAAAACCAATAACGTTTCTGCATTCTTTTTTGATATGATAGAGATGAGCATATAACGAAGAATGTTGATTGAGGTGAAAATATGTTAAGTGCTAGAGCTATAGTAAACAGATTCAAGTTAAATTTAGTAGCCGGAGAAGAAGGATTGGATCGTCCGATTCATAATACAGATATTTCACGCCCAGGTTTGGAAATGGCGGGGTACTTTTCGCATTATGCGTCTGACCGTATTCAATTATTAGGGACAACTGAATTATCATTTTATAATTTATTACCAGATAAAGAACGACAAGGCAGATTACGTAAGTTATGCCGTCCTGATACACCGGCAATTATCGTTACACGTGATATTGAGCCGCCAGAAGAATTAGTCAATGCGGCACAAGAGCTCAGTGTACCATTACTCACATCTAAAGATGCGACAACAAGTTTAATGAGCCGATTAACTACATATCTTGAACATGAACTTGCGAAAACAACATCTTTACATGGTGTATTAGTAGACGTATATGGTGTAGGTGTTTTAATTACTGGTGATTCTGGTATCGGTAAAAGTGAAACAGCGTTAGAGTTAGTAAAACGTGGACACCGTCTTGTTGCGGATGATAATGTGGAGATTCGTGAAATCACGAAAGATGAATTGATTGGTAAACCACCGAAATTAATCGAACATTTATTAGAAATCAGAGGACTTGGGATTATTAACGTAATGACGTTATTTGGTGCAGGTTCGATTTTGACAGAGAAGAAAATCGGTTTGAATATCAATTTGGAAAACTGGGATAAAGATAAGCTATACGACCGTGTAGGTTTGAATGAAGAAACCTTACGTATTTTAGATACTGAAATCACAAAGAAAACAATTCCGGTAAGACCGGGCAGAAATGTGGCAGTTATTATTGAAGTTGCGGCGATGAATTATCGCTTGAACATTATGGGCATCAATACAGCTGAAGAATTTAACGAACGTTTAAATGCCGAAATACTTAGAAAAAATGAACACAAAGAGGAGTAAGCTAGATGTTGTTTAACTTAGGTTATATTGATCCGGTGGCCTTCAGCTTAGGCCCGATTGATGTGCGATGGTATGGGATTATTATTGCCTTCGGGATCTTATTAGGTTATTTTATTGCGCAGGCGACAGCAAAGAAAGTAGGCTATCATCAAGATGCATTGATTGATATTATCTTTTGGAGTGCTATTTTCGGCTTTGTGGCAGCACGGATTTATTTCGTGATTTTCCAATGGCCATACTACGCCGCAAATCCTTCAGAGATACCGATGATATGGCATGGCGGCATCGCCATTCATGGTGGTTTGATTGGTGGATTTATCACAGGCATTATTGTGTGTAAAATGAACAATCATAACCCTTGGCAAATTGGAGATATTGTTGCACCAAGTATTATCTTAGCGCAAGGTATTGGACGTTGGGGGAACTTTATGAACCATGAAGCACATGGGGGACCTGTGTCTCAAAGTTTCCTAGAGAACCTTCATATTCCAAGATTTATTATTGATAATATGTATATTGATGGCCAGTACTATCAACCGACTTTCTTATATGAATCAGTTTGGGATGTGCTTGGCTTTGCGTTATTACTATTTTTACGTAAGCACTTAAGAATTGGTGAAACATTCTTCTTATACTTGATTTGGTATTCAATCGGCAGATTCTTTGTCGAAGGTATGCGTACAGATAGTTTAATGTTGACAAGCAATATCAGAGTGGCACAGGTGATGTCTGTTATCTTGATTATTATCAGTGTCGTTATGATTATCTATCGTCGAATGAAGAAACAACCACCTAAATTTAAAGATGCCAGAAACTTGGCATGGCCGAAATAAGAGGAGATTAAATGAGACGTTATAAAAAAGTAGCGGGCAGTCAATCGAAGATTAATCCGCTTTGGAGAATGTATCATTTTATCACAGTGAAAAAAGCGTTTAGACAAACGATTATGATTGAAATTGCACGGTATATTCCATCGTTGAAATTAAAACGATGGATTTACCGTGCTTGTTTAGGTATGCAGGTTGGAAAGCACACAGCTTTTGCCTATAAAGTGATGCCGGATATCTTATATCCGCATCTAATTCAAGTTGGAGATAATTGTGTGATAGGGTATAATACAACAATATTGACCCATGAATTTTTAGTTTCAGAGTTGAGAGTGGGAAAAGTTGAAATCGGTCATCATACATTAATCGGTGCCAATGTGACAATTTTACCTGGGGTTAAAATTGGTAGTCATGTCAAAATCGGTGCAGGTACGGTAGTTAATAAAGATGTACCAGATGGCGCTTTAGCTTTCGGCAATCCCATGCAGATCAGATTATAAGTGAGAGGAGGGGCAATACAATGACATCAGAACCATCTAAAAAAGTGATTCCAATGACGCAAGATGCATCACTTTTTAAACGACTGGCAGCGTCAAAACTAAAACATAGAGATTATCAAAAAGCCGCAGAGTACTATCATAAAGTCCTTGAATTGTCGCCTTCTGACTTTGAAGCGCTTCAAGATTATACAACCGCACTGACTGAAGTGGGGCAAGCTAAGCAAGTTGTTGGACGTTATTATGATTTCATTGCGAAAGGTGAACATGTAGAATCATCCTATTATCAACTCAGTCAAATATATACGAATTTACAAGATCCGAATAAAGCATTTTGTTTCGGGATGAATTATGTGCTGCTGTCAGAGGATGAAGACTATAGAAAAGAACTAGAAGAAACCTTTGAAGTTGTCTATAAGGATGTAGATGTACTTGAAAAAGAGAGCCAAGTATTCGCAGTTCAGATTATTTTTCAATATCTTTTCTCTCAAGGCAAGCTAGAAGAAGCGAAAAAGTTTATTCAACGCCAAGAAATGACAGTACGTACGCATGAAAGTGTACGCAATTTATTAGCAATGATACATCTGTATTTAGGAAACTATGATATCGCACGTAATATGTTGAAACAGCTTTTAAAAGAAAATCAGACGGATGTTTATGCATTATGTCATTATACGTTATTACTTTATAACACAAATGACAAAGCTTATCCGAACTATCTGCAATCATTGTCTAAAGTTGTACCAATGAATGATGAAGAAAGTTTCAAACTTGGTATTGTCCTCAGCTATCTACAAAAGTTCAGTGCTTCGCAAAAATTATTGTATCCTTTGTTTAAAAAAGGTAAATTCATTTCCATGCAAATGTTTCATGCGTTAAGCGTCAACTTTTATCACCTGGGAAATAAAGAGCAAAGTAAGGTGTTTTGGGAAAAGTTTGAAGCAATGACAGATACACCTCCAGGACCGCCACCTTGGTTGATTTCTGAGAAAAATCTCTATTTCCATTCGCATATTGCGCCGCTATTGATAAGTGAAGACAGCCATGAACGTATTTATGGGATTTTCTTATTAGAACAGATGAATGGCAGAGAACTATTAATTACAGAAGAAATTTGGAATGTATTAGAAACGATGAATGAATACGAAAAACTATATCTGACATATTTGATAAAAGGATTGAAATTAGTCAAATTAGATTTCATTCATCGAGGCATGTTAACCTTGTATGAGAAAGAGGCTTTAAGAGAATATCAATCTTTATTTGTACATTGGATTGATCGAGCTGAAGGAATCATTGCACAAGAATATGATTTGGAAAAAGTAGAAGGGTATGTGGCAGCGTGTGTATATCTCTTCTTTAAAACACGACCCGATGCTTATACGAAAAAAGCTATTACAGAATGGTTCGGTATATCTATGTACCGTTTGAATAAATCAATTGAAATTCTACTAGAAGTTTAAAAGTTGTGTATGTAAAATAGTAAAATTCACAATTTGAGCATAAAAGTATATTTCAAGAAAGCTCTATCTTATAATGAGTGTGATTAAATACTAGGAGGCAAGAAGAATGACTAAACAACAACCTGATTATGATGTTGTAATTATCGGCGCAGGCCCAGCAGGTATGACTGCAGCCGTATATGCTTCTCGCGCGGACTTAAAAACTGTAATGATCGAACGTGGTGTGCCAGGCGGACAAATGGCAAACACTGAAGATGTTGAAAACTTCCCAGGATTCGAATCAATTTCTGGTCCTGACTTATCAACAAAAATGTTTGATCATGCGCAAAAATTCGGCGCTGTTTATCAGTACGGCGATATTAAAGCGATTGAAGATAAAGGCGATATTAAAGAAGTCTTTTATGGAGATAAATCTGTTACTGCATATGCGGTGATTATCGCAACAGGTGCAGAATACAAAAAAATCGGTGTGCCAGGTGAAGAAGAACTTGGCGGCCGCGGTGTAAGTTACTGTGCAGTATGTGACGGTGCATTCTTCAAAGGCAAAAACTTATACGTTATCGGCGGTGGAGACTCTGCAGTAGAAGAAGGTAACTTCTTAACTAAATTTGCGGACAGTGTTACTGTCGTTCACCGTAGAGATAAATTACGTGCACAAAAAATCTTACAAGATCGTGCATTCAAAAACGAAAAAATGCACTTTATCTGGAATCACACATTAGCATCTATTAATGAAAAAGACGGTAAAGTCGGCTCAGTTACTTTACAATCTACAGTAGATGGTAAAGAAGAAACATTAGACGCTGATGGTGTATTCGTTTATATCGGTATGAAACCTTTAACTGCACCGATTGTTGATTTAGGTATCACAAACGAAGCAGGTTACATCGTAACAAACGAAGAAATGGAAACAAAAGTTCCTGGTATCTTCGCAGCAGGCGATGTGCGTGAAAAAGGTTTACGACAAATCGTTACAGCTACTGGAGACGGTAGTATCGCAGCTCAAAATGCGCAAGGCTATATCGAAGAATTGAAAGATAAACTAGAAGCAGAAGAAGCATAATAAAAAACGAAGAAGGTTTGAGTAGTGCATGAAGCGGTTTAAACCATGCATCTATTCAAACCTTTTTACATATTCCATAGTAATCATGTTCAAGTTAGAATGTAATATGATACTATGATAAAGATAAGGATATTATGAGCGAATTAATTACAGGATGGTGTCGTTATGCAACATGAAGAAAATGAAGTCGTAAATAAGAGTGAATTATTAGTGGTTACTGGTATGTCGGGGGCTGGAAAGTCTGTAGTTTTACAGAGTTTAGAAGATTTAGGGTACTTTTGTGTAGACAATTTACCACCGATTTTACTGCCGAAATTTGTGGAGTTGATGGAGCAAGGCACACCATCTTTACAAAAAGTAGCAATTGCGATTGATTTACGCGGTCGCGAATTTTTCAAATCCTTAGTAAAAGAAGTAGATTTTTTACGCAGCAAGAATCGCATTATAGTAGACGTGATGTTTGTCGAGGCAAGTGAAGCAAAATTAATTTCAAGATATAAAGAAACACGCCGTGCACACCCATTAAGTGATAACGGTCAAAATTCATTGATTAATTCTATTAGAGAAGAACGTCAATCATTATCTGAAATCCGTAGTTTTGCGAACTTTGTCATAGATACAACAGACTTAAATCCAAAAGAATTACGTGCAAAAATAAACAAATTGTTTAATAGAGATGATATCGAAACATTTAGTATTAGTGTAACGAGCTTTGGCTTCAAACATGGCATCCAACAAGATGCAGATTTAGTCTTTGATGTGAGATTCTTACCGAATCCATTTTATGTAAAAGAGTTACGTCCTTTAACCGGTAATGATGACGCTGTATATCAATATGTCATGAAATGGCAAGAAACAGCCATCTTTTATGATAAGTTATTAGACTTATTGAAATTTATGATTCCGGGCTATAAAAAAGAAGGCAAGACACAATTAGTGATTGCGATCGGATGTACAGGCGGACAGCATCGTTCTGTTGCCTTAGCGAAACGATTAGCCGAAGACTTGAATGATAGTTACGACTATAATGTTTACGTTCATCATAGAGATGCACATATCGAAAGTGGCGAGAGAAATGAAAAAGCTTAAAATCGTATTAATCGGGGGCGGTACAGGTTTATCTGTATTGGCTCGTGGTTTAAAAGATTATCCTATCGATATTACCGCAATTGTGACGGTAGCAGACGATGGGGGAAGTACAGGTAAAATCAGAAGTGAAATGGACATTCCCGCTCCTGGGGACATCCGTAACGTTATTGCGGCCTTAAGTGATACAGAACCGACTTTAAAGGAGCTGTTTCAGTACCGCTTCAAAGAGAATCAAGTGGAAGGTCATTCAGTAGGGAACCTATTGATTGCGGCACTGACAAATATTATGGATGACTTTGGTCATGCGGTTAAAGAATTAAGTAAAATTTTAAATATCAAAGGACGCGTGATTCCTTCAACGAATTCTAGTATTCGTTTAAATGCGGAGATGGAAGATGGAGAAATCGTGTATGGTGAGTCTAATATACCGAAGCGTCAAAAAACAATTAAGCGTGTCTTTATAGAGCCTGCAGATGTGCAGCCGATGGAAGAAGCGGTAGAGGCATTAGAAGATGCAGACTTAATCGTATTAGGCCCTGGTTCATTGTATACGAGCGTAATTTCCAATTTATGTGTGCCAGGTATCGGTGAAGCGATTGTGGATAGTGCGGCACCTAAAGTTTATGTTTCAAACGTGATGACGCAACATGGCGAAACAGATCATTTTGATGTGATGGATCATATTCAAGCAATGCATAATCACATGAAAACAAATTTTATTGATTATGTGATTTGTTGTGAGAATCATCAGTACAGTAAAGACATTTTAGAAAATTACCATAAAGAACAGGCAGAACCTGTGACTTATCATAAAGAATCGATTGAAGCGGCAGGTATTGAACCCATTACTGCACAAGATTTAGTCCATGTTTCTTCGAAAAATCGTGTGCGCCATAATACAACACGCTTAGCACGCATGATTTATGAATTGGCACTTGATTTAACAAGCACAATCCAATTTAATCCGAAAAATAGAAAATTTTAAAGAAGGGAATGGCGCGGCATGAGCTTTGCATCAGACATGAAAAATGAATTGACAAGAATCGATGTCGATGATAAAAATGCGCGAGCGGAACTTAGCGCATTGATACGGATGAATGGTGCACTCAGTTTGTCGAATCAGCAATTTGTCATCAATGTACAAACTGAAAATGCGACAACAGCCAGACGTATATACTCTCTGATTAAGAAAGTATTCAATATTGAAGTTGAAATTCTTGTTCGAAAGAAAATGAAGCTGAAGAAGAACAACATTTATATCTGCAGAACGAAAATGAAGTCTCGTGAAATCTTACATGAACTTGGTATCTTAAAAGACGGTGTGTTTACACACGCTATTGATTTAGATTTGATTCGTGACGATGAAATGAGACGAAGTTATTTACGCGGTGCATTCTTAGCTGGCGGTTCTGTGAATAATCCAGAAACATCTTCTTATCATTTAGAGATATTTTCTTTATACGAAAGCCATTCAGAAGGCTTAACTGCTTTAATGAATGAATATGAATTGAATGCGAAACATTTAGAACGTAAAAAAGGAAATATCGTTTATTTGAAAGAAGCGGAGAAAATCTCTGATTTCTTGAGTTTAATCGGAGGTTATCAAGCGATGTTGAAATTTGAAGATGTGCGTATTGTCAGAGATATGCGTAATTCAGTAAATCGCTTAGTAAACTGTGAAACAGCTAATTTAAACAAAACAGTTAGCGCAGCGATGAAACAAGTTGAAAGTATTCAGTTGATTGATCAAGAAATCGGCATTGAAAACTTACCAGACCGTTTAAGAGAAATTGCGAAATTGCGTGTGGAAAATCAAGATGTCTCTCTAAAAGAATTAGGAGAAATGGTTTCTACAGGCACAATTTCGAAATCAGGTGTTAATCATCGTTTACGTAAGTTGAATGAGTTAGCAGATAAGATTAGAAGCGGTGAACATATTGAAATGTGATAAAGAAAAGCAGTCACTCATTTGAAAATTGAAATGAGTGACTGCTTTTTATCGTTATTGATCTACGACTGCTTTTTATCGTTATTGATCTACGACTGATTTTTTCGGAATTCCTAAAGCTATAATAAAGCCGATGAAATTCACGATTGATAATACAATGAACATCATTTTAAATGACTGCATATTGTTTAACAACTGCATAGACAATACAGGTGCAATCGCTGTACCGATAAATAACATAAAGGTATTGATAGATAAGAAGAAGCCTTTATCTTTAGTAGTCAGTAGACCGATTTGTGATATCACAGAAGGAATCACAAAAGAGATACCTGCGATAAAGATAACACTGAATAATGTGATGATAATGAGATTGTGCGTCACGCCCATCAGTATCAATGAGATACCTGCAGTGATTAATGAGATTAGAATAATACGTTTTACACCGATGAAATCACTTAAGCGACCTGCAGATAACGCTAATAACATACCAATTAAACCAAATAGCTTCACTGATGATATTGTCGTTAAATCAGCGTTGATTGGGTCAGATGTCAAATATTCATTTAGCAGAGCATACATAGAAACAAATGACGTTAAGATAGTTAATGAAACAAAGAAACATAATACAATGCCTTTATTATCAAAAATATGTCTCATGTTTTTAAAGAACACTGAGAATTTTGTATCAGGCATATGATAAGGACTTTTCGGAATAGCTCTGTAAATCCAAACAATCAGTAATAAGTAAACAACAGTCAATACGAAGTAAACGATACGCCAACTCATATGTGCGGCGATAATATCACTTAAGTTTTGACCGATAACACCAGATAACATGAAGCTGGTACTAATAAAACTGATTGCGGTAACACGTTTATGAATAGGGAACACTTCTGTCACATATGTTAATGACACAGGTGAGAAGCTTGCGGTAGCTATCCCTTGTAAAACACGTACAATCAGTAATAGCGCAAAGTTATGAATAAAGCCGATCGCAAAAGTTGTAAGTGTGAGCATAGCCAAGCCGATTAATATGACCTTCTTCTTACCAAACTTGTCGGCAATGATTCCATAAAACATACAGCTGACTGAATAAGAAACTGAGAATACCACACCGATTAATGTTGTGGCACCTTCGCTTAAATGTAATTCTTTCCCCATAATCGGCATTAAAGGAATGGCAGAGTAAAGACTGCACATAACCGCAATACCTGAAATAAAGAATACAGTCGTAATTAAATTATAATTGAGCGACGGTTGTTTCAAATATATCCTCCCTTTCTATGATGAATTGTTTAATAAAGATTATATTGATGAACCTTAATATAAGTGTATCGCATATATGTTGTGGAAGTGTGAAGATTGAAACAATGCTTGTTTCAAATTAAAAATGCATGATTCATTTTAACACAAACAAATTATAATGAAATAGATAGAAATATTATTGAAATATTGTGACAATAAGCTTTGGTCAAATAAAAATACCTTTCTCGTAAAATGAGAAAGGCATTTCAATCAATATTAAGATGTTGCGGGTTGTTGTGTATGTTTCTTATTGCGCATAAAATCTATCGCAATACCAATTGCAGTTAAGATAATAAATGGTAGTAACCAAGCCAATCCTAAATCAGATAATGGCAAGAATTGATAGACTGCATTTAGTGGTTTGATCAGTTTAAATGTGTTGAAGATTTCAAGTACTGAAATAATTAATGTTGAAATCGTCGGTAAAATATAAGCGATTTTTAATTTTGTCGGAATCGCAATTGCGACAAATGAAATCAGTACCAACACAATAGAAATCGGATAAATAAATGTCAGTAATGGAACTGCGATTTGTAAAATCATGTTGAGCCCTAAGATTGAAATTAAGAATCCGACTACTGAGAATGACAGTACATAAGTCTTGTATGAAATTTGTGGGAACTTCTTCAATCCGAATGCAGAACTTGCGTTCACCAAGCCGATACAAGTTGTTAAACAAGCTAAAATTACAATCATACCGAATAAAATATTACCGAATGATCCGAATAATCGTACTGAATTATATGTTAGAATGCTTGCGCCATTATCAAAGCCTGGTTTGCTTGTCGTGATACCTAAGTATGCTAATGAGAAGTAAATCACTGTTAATAATAACGCTGAAATCAGACCTGATAAGATAACGTTTCTCACTATCTTTTTGCTGTCTGAAATACCCGCGAGTTTAAAGCTTTGTACGATAACGACTGAGAAGGCTAAAGCAGCTACTAAGTCCATTGTGTAGTAACCTTCTAAGATTCCTGAAATGAAAGGTGTTTCCGCATATTTATCATGTGGTTGTCCGACTTTTCCTTCAGGATTAATAATCGCTGCGATACATAAAGCACCAATAATCAATAATAAGGCAGGTGTTAAGATTTTCCCTAAGTTATCGACAATTTTTGTTGGGTATAAAGCGATTAACCCTACAACAATAAAGAATACAAGGGAGAAACCTACCAATGTCCATGTGTTGTGAATAGGCAGAATCGATTTTGCGCCGATTTCATAAGCCACGTTCGCAGCACGTGGAATCCCGTATAGTGCCCCGATAGATAAATAAATACAAACTGCAAAAATAAACCCGAATTTAGGATGGACGCGGTCCCCGATAAACTCCACGCCACCATCATAATAGGCAATGACAATAACTGTGATGTAAGGTAATAAAATACCTGTAATCGCAAAACCTGTCATACCTGTCCACATATTGCTTTGCGCGGTATATCCGAGCATAGGTGGAAAAATCAAGTTGCCTGCTCCGAAGAATAACGAGAAGAGCATTAAACCTGATATTAGAATTACTTTTTTCATAATAACCTCCTGGTGTTGAAAACTTCTCTCTATTTACAAAAATTTCTGACAATTTATGTAGATGAATTTCTTTCAAACAAATAAACTTTAACACATTTCTAAATATTAAAAAAGCATATATTCAGATATTTTAGATGAAATGAAAGAAATTAATTGGAAATATCGTGTTAAAGGGAAAAGAGTAACTAAAAAATTGTAGAATTGATAATTTATTGCATGATTAATAAATTGGAATTGGAGTGTAAAATATATATTGAAGAAGTGAGCCTAGTTTATTATTAGTGTAATGGATTACTACTCTGCTTTTAAGAGAGTTCATTTCTTTTGAGGTTCATATTAGGAAGTTGAATTTAATTTCAAAAATGATGTAGTTCTTGCAATATAAATGTGCTTGTACAAGCAACCAATGGTATTGTTGAAAAGTTAATGTTGAATTTAAAAAACTAATCATAAGAACAGGCTTTTGTATTTCATGGATTTGATTAAACTTTATTATGAAAGAAGTGAGTTATATGGCTACTAAAAGTTTTACAACTGAATATAAATTTACAGCTCAGTCAGCACCCAATTTACTAAAAGCTATTGAACAACTTAAGTAATACTATGTGTTAATTGTTTCAAATTATATACATAAAAATAATTATTTGAATATTTTAACTTACGCCGCTATTAGCGGTGTTTTTTATTAATAGCTATTTTGATTTTTTAACAACTGCCCGATGACTTAAATAGCAAAATAAAAGAAACGCTGATACATCAACGTTTCAAAGGTTTCAAGTTAATTAATATTAACTACATAACCCCCTCGGAGGGAGAATATGGGATGTTAT
>NZ_KV797480.1:0-1356 GCF_001809385.1 Staphylococcus sp. HMSC055C03 | reverse complement strand
TTTTTTTGTTTTTGTTCAAACTCTTTACGAGTCATAACATCTTCAACACGCATGTTTACTTCAACTACTTGAAGACCAGTCATATATTTTACTTGTTCTTTAATTAAGTCTGTCACTTTATTGAAGATTTTTGGTGCTGATTCACCATATTCTAAAACTACTTTTAAGTCTACTGCAGTTTGTTTTTCTCCTACTTCTACTGAAACACCTTGTGTCACATTTTCAGTATTAGAGAATTGATTACTGATACTATCAACAAAGTTGCCTTTTAATGATAAGATACCGTTAACTTCACGTGCAGCAATACCTGAGATTTTTTCAATCACTTCATCTGCAAATGTTAATTTATTTTGGAATTTCGGTTGTTGGTTTTGTTGGTTTTCTTGTTGTTGCTGTTCCACTTTATTCACTCCAGTTTCTTGATCATATGCTTGTTTTGCTTTTGTATTATCTACTGCCATAGTACATTCTCCTTTTCAAACATATTATATTTCGTCTATACCCTTAAACTAATTTTTAAATTATAAATTAACTCCATCGATTTAAAAAGTTGAGAAATTGTTGCTTACGGTCTTTAATATACCCAATTCCTATTCCAATCAAACACAACACGATAATCAGGATGGTTTTCCAAAAGCCGAGTGTTAAGAATAAGATTGCGATAACTAAAAACACTAAAAATCCGACAATTCTACCAATATAACTTTTAATAAAATTCACCACGTGTTGTGTTGAATCATTTGGTTGTTGATTATTTTCGTTTGGCATCTGGGTCTCCCTCCTTTATAGTACTCTTGGACTTGATGGACTTTTCTGATCTTTCACATTAACCTCTAATTTTCTTACAGGAATTTCTGTGAAATATTCTACGTTTTTCTTAATATCTGTTCTGACATTTTCTGTTAAAGTTCGTGCATGAGTATCATCTGGTAAAAAGAAGTCCGCTTTTACATCTATGTACGACTTTTTCTTTTTACTGTAGCACTTCGTAACAACATTCGGTTGCATCAACTGCTCGTAATTAGCCATTGTGTCATACACGACTTTCTCGATTGATTTTCTTGAAATATATATATGACCATCTTTATAAAATTTATAAAGACCCGGCTTGCGATGTGTCGGCGCAAATAAGCTGAACACCAAAATAATACCTAACACAATTAACAGTCCAGCCAACGTAAAGAGTACTGGTAAGAACCATGCAAATGTCAGTAATTGTTGTTGGTAAGTTTCAACTTGTGGAATCTGCGGTACTTTAGCGAGCATAAACACTAACATTCCGACAACCACCACAATGATTAATCCTAAGATGAAATTCTTCAATCTTCTCACGGTGCTGCACCTCCTCATATCAAT